>JAZOUZ010000049.1:0-13606 GCA_045658505.1 Candidatus Onthoplasma sp.
CTTTAGCTTAATTGTAGGTGTTGCTTATGACGAAAGTAAATGCTCAAAATTGGAGTATATTAGATTTTTTAATTAATAATTTCTATGAAATAGTAGAGTACAAGCGTGGTCGTGGTATATATGGAGATCGTGTAATTTTAAAGCGTTCTCGTATGGCAGAGTGTATATTTGGCGAGCCTAATAAAATGTATGAATTTTATTACATGGATGCCAATGCTGTGAAAGAATTGAATAGGACAGTATTAGAGAGAATTAAGATTATTATTAGATTCATATGTTCATCTGACAGTATGAATGTATTATGTGATTTTGATAATTCTAATGGTATAGATCCTACAGATTGGGCTATGGAGACCAAGAGCATGATAGAGCAGGCTAATACAATTAATTTCACCATACTTAATGATATATTGGTAGAGCAATATAAGAAACTCGGTGGTAATTTCTTGGCGAAACTAAAAAAACATAGAGAGAAGCAATATTTCTTGGCTAGTAGTGAAGGATTTAACTTTATTACTAAGGAATACGCTAATGAACAGATTGTTAGATTATAGTTTGAGATCAAAATTCTAGTTAAGTAGAAGTATTTCGACACAACTAGAATTTTTTCTTTCGATAATTCTTGTATAATTTCTTAAACTATTTATGTAAAGTTTAGAAATATTAATGTATTTTGTTTGACAAATTTCTTAAGATCTATTACAATATTTTAGACTTAAACTATTAATAGGAGACAGTAATGAAAACAATTAAAAAATATTTTAATGTCGCTATTTGCTTCTTAGCATTTGCAGTTTGCAGTTTCTTGCTAGCATTTAGCCCTACAATGACTGCTATAGCAGCGATTGATTATACTATGGCGAACTACAGTTTGGCTATCAACTCAATGAAGATGCCTACTGATGTAGTAGATGCCTCTGCTCAAGATGCAGAATTCTTGATCCCATTGTTGGATACTACATTCGATGATAATAGTTTCACTAATATCGTAAGAGTAGTGGATCCTACAGGTGTGGCTCATGACTTTGACTTGACTCCAGATGCTACTAATTCTGACAAATTCTTCG
The DNA here is from genome assembly GCA_045658505.1 of Candidatus Onthoplasma sp. GTDB lineage: Bacteria > Bacillota > Clostridia > Christensenellales > UBA1242 > Onthoplasma. Next base: position 1,068 of record JAZOUZ010000049.1, read on the forward strand.
GTTCAGTAGTTACTAGAGAGATCCAAGCTGCAGATCCAGCTACTAGCACTCCAAGCGTAAGCAAGAATTTCCTTAAGGTTAATTCTTTAAATAATGGCGAATATAAGATTGTATATATCTTAAAATCTGATTCTAATATCTATTATTCTAACACTTACAGAGTGAGTGTGAAAGGTGTTTCATACGAGTTAGATTTCACTAATGCTACTACTAATGAGACCTATCTATTCCGACCTGTAGTGAAGAAAGATAATGACACATTTGTTATCCCTACTGCTACATTAAAGAATACAGAAACAGGTGGTGTAGTAACTACTGATAAGATCAAAGTAACAGTAACTAAAAATAATGATACATTGAATCCAGCAGATGATTCAGATGATCTAACAGGTAGCACATTAAAATTCTCAAAGGACAAAGACGATGCTACTGAAGCAGAGATAGCTCAAGATAATATCTATACCATTCGTTATTCTTATGACGATGGTAGTAACCATTTAGCTAAGACTTTCACTATCATAGCTTCTAATAGTTTCACTGGTGCTTCTGAATTAGAATTGGCTAGTACACCAGAAATGCCAGAAGTAAAACTTGGCGCTAAGGGCATCACTCTTCCAAAGTTGGCTATTAAGAATGCTACTTCTAATGATGTGGCTCACAATGTAGAGTCTATCGAGATTACTCAAGATGGTAGCAATATCAAACAAGTACTTGGCAAGAATGACTATACTTTCGATATGACTTTAGACGCATTCCAAAATGCAGATAGTTATGAAGAGATGTTTGGTAAGAAAACATATCATGTAAAATATACTGCTAAAGATGCTTATGGTAAGCAACTAATTAAAGAGTGGCGATTTGATGTATTGGCTCCAGATATGCCTACAGTATATATGTCATATGACTATGACTTAGATGCGGATGGTAATCGTGATACTACCAAGACATTCTATAATGATGCTTCTAGTGAGGTGAAGACTGCATATGGCTCTAGTACAGGTGTTATTGTACCAGCTATCTATGCGGAAGATCCAATCTATAGTTATAATAGTGAAGATTTCATTATTGTTCGTTATTTGAAGAAGTCTACTAGTGGTAGCAGAAAGTATTATGTAGATAATATTGATGAGGATGGTAATGTTGTTGCTTCTAGCAATGCCGGTTATAACCATTCAGATGATGCAGATAACGGAATTAATAAAGCAGTTACATTCAAAGTAGGCGATGAATACGCAGATGAATTCGAAGGCACATTCGAGGTTCACTACGTAGCAGTAGCTAAGGAGAAAGGCGATATTGCAGAGCGTAAGACTGATAAAGAAATGACTACTATTGAAGTAATGAAAGATACTGATGTGAATAAGTTAAATTACACTCCATCAGTAGAAATTACTAATATTTTAGATGAAGATACTGTTAAGGTTAATGATCAAATCACAGTAAAGGTGTCAGCAAAAGATACTCCTGCTGATGACAGTGTGTCTTCTAAATATGCGGATAAGAACTTGAAGACTGTATTATTGTATTATTATGGTGCAGCAGATGCTACATTTGCTACTAAAGTACAAAGTGCGGTAACTTCAATTGAGAGCCAAACAAATTATAACAAATATTCACACACATTTGATAGTGATGCATTCAAGAATCATGCTAACTTTGCAAGTTTCACTGGTTTTGGTGTAATTACTGAGAATGAAGACAATGTATTCAAGTTTGTTCCTACTATGGATAGTGATTTCGTTACTATCGCCGCAGTAACAATTAACGACAATGCTATTGTCAGTGTAGATGACAAGACATTAAATATTAAAGGTACTAAAGATATCGACACTCCTGACTATGAGGTTAGTTATGAGTCATGGATGACAGATGGCGGCAGACAAGATATTGATTTCGCTACAGGTAGCGAAGTACCATCAAATGTATTTAAACAAGGTGTAGAGGTCGTTCTACCTAAGGTAGTATTCAATGAGGATAAACTACAAATGAGCGTTGCTTATTATGTAGTAGAAGACGTGAATACTATGACTAAACCTGTATATATGTATCCATCTGAGACTGAATACAAGAATGGTAATACTATTTATGGCGGTGTGATCACTACAGATAAGATCGGTACTTATAATGTTATTTATACAGCTACTGATGCTAATGGTAATACAAGCGTAGTATTCTTCACATTTGAAGTAAGAGATAGTTCTAATCCTATCCTTATTGTAAATGCTGTAGGCGATGATATTACTCAATCAGGTAGTGTAATTACTGCCGAGAAGGGTAGTGAAATAAAATTAGAAACAATTTTGTACTCTTCTGATAAGAAAGTAAATCTATCAGATGTAGCTAATTTCACTGTTAAAGTAAAATCTGAAGGTCTAGGATATGAATCAACAGGTACTAGTGATTATTCTTACAGATTCAATAGCATAGGTACTTATACTATCGTTATTGATGCGTGGTACGATGATACTGTATTCGGCGAACATCGTTATGCTGATACTCAAGAGATTACAATCAATATTAATCCTGTCACTTTAGAATGGTTAGATGAGTTCAATATTGATGAATTCGTTGATGAATCAGGAAAAGATGTATATCTTCCAATGATCTCTGCTAGTGACGATGCTGAGGTTACTGTTGAAGTTAAGAATGAGAATAATACTAAAATTGATTGTTCAGTTGTAACTATTGATGGTAAATCTTATTATGTATTCAAACCAGAGTCAAAGGGTATATATACTGTAACTTATACAGCTAAGTCTGAAGATTTCACATTGACTTCTGATTCTATTGAGATCAAGGTGGGAGATCATATTGCTCCGCACATGACATTCAATTACGAAGCTGAGTTAGCTCAAGACATTGAATACAAAGGTAAAGACATCAATTATACTTTCGATGTAATTACATCTGGAAGTAATAGAAAGTTCGTTATCAATGTAAGCAGTAATGGTAAAACTATTTATGAATATAATCTTGGTCTATCTATCTCTGATAGAGATGAGAATGGTGTAGTAACAACTAACTATTCTTGGGCAGACTTAACTTATACTGTTCTTAAAGATGGTGAACCTTGTGGAAGTGGAAAAGAGTATACTCTCACTGGTGTAGGCAAGTATACATTAAAAATAACTATCAAAGATAAATTTGAAAATGTAGAAGTTAAGACTATTGATTTCAATGTGGTTAGTAAGACTGAAGCTAAGGAATCTAATGATACAGTGGTAGGTGCTGTACTTATCGTTATTTCATTAGTAGTACTTGGTGGAGTGATCTTATTCTTCGCTCTTACAGGTAAGAAATCTGGTGGCAAGGCTAAAAAAGCTAAGAAATCAGTAGATGCAGCTGTAGTAGAGTCAAAAGATGATGAAATCGTCATTGAGGAAAATGATTCTAACGACAAAGATGAATAATAGATTAAACATGAGCAAGTTATTGCTCATGTTTTTTTTATCACTAAATTTTGTAGATTGCTATATTATAGATTAAAATAAAAAAAGATAGCATAATTAAATGCTATCTTAATTTTTTCTTTAATTTAGCTATCTCTTCTCGAAGATTAATTGCAGTTTCAAAATCTAGTTGCTTAGCTGCGTTGTCCATTTGTCCTTTTAATTGTTCTATCTTTTTAGTTATATCTTGCTTTGACAATGATTCATCTTTCTTATCTATACGTATTTTTAGGCTATCTACAATACCTTTTTTGATAGTCATTGGTTTTACATTGTGATCTTTATTGTATTGCATCTGTTTAGATCTACGATATTCTGTTTCTTCGATAGCCTTTCGCATACTATCAGTGATGCGGTCAGCATACATTATTACTTTACTTTCGCTATTACGTGCGGCACGTCCTACAATCTGGATAAGAGAAGTCGCACTTCTTAAGAATCCTTCTTTATCAGCATCTAGTATTGCTACTAATTTTACTTCAGGCAGATCAAGTCCCTCTCTTAGTAGGTTGATTCCTATCAAGACATCAAATTCATCAGATCTGAGTTCGTTAATTATCTTCACGCGCTCTAGAGTATCAATATCGCTGTGTAGATATTTGACTCTCACGCCATTCTCACCAAAGTACGAACATAAATCTTCTGCCATTTTCTTAGTTAAAGTAGTTACCAATACTTTACCATTGTTTGAGATCGTTTTATTGATTTCATCGTGTAGGTCATCTACTTGACCATTACTTGGCCTTACAAATATCTCTGGATCTAATAAATATGTAGGTCTTATTACTTGTTCTACAGTGTTATCAGAGAGATTTAGTTCATATTCGTTAGGAGTAGCTGACACATATATTGTTTGACCAATTCTTCGCTTAAATTCTTCAAAGTCAAGAGGTCGATTGTCATAAGCGCTAGGTAATCTAAACCCATAATCAACTAGACTCGTCTTTCGTGCACGATCGCCATTATACATACCTCTGACCTGAGGCAATGTGATATGGCTTTCGTCTACAAATAATAAAAATCCTTTAGGGAAATAATCTAGAAGAGTATATGGCGGTTCGCCAGGTTCACGACCATCAAAATATCTTGAGTAATTCTCAATACCGCTACAATAACCCATTTCTTTCATCATCTCGAGATCGTAATTCGTACGTTCTCTAATTCGTTGCGCTTCAATATATTTATTCTCTTTATTAAAATATTCTTCTCTGGCTAATGCGTCTTCACGAATCTTATCTAATGCTGATTGTAATTTTTCGCTACCGACAGCATAGTGTGTAGCAGGGAATATAGATGCGTGTTTTAATCTATTGATAACCTTGCCTGTAACTACTTCAAATTCACTAATTGATTCAATCTCATCGTCAAAGAAATCTACACGAATAGCATATTCGCTAGAGTTGGCAGGGAATATATCAACTACATCACCTCTCGCTCTAAATGTTGCACGTGAAAAGTCTATCTCATTGCGAGTATATTGTATACCTATTAGTCTGTGTATAAGATCTTCACGAGACATTTTCTCACCAACACGAAGAGAAATATGTAAATCCAAAAATTCTTTTGGTTCACCGAGACCATATATGCATGAAACAGAAGCGACCACGATAGTATCGCTACGCTCTAGTAGGCTACTAGTAGCACTTAGACGAAGTTTGTCTATTTCATCGTTGACTGACATGTCTTTCTCGATATATGTGTCGCTAGATACGATATATGCTTCAGGCTGGTAATAATCGTAATATGATACAAAAAACTCCACTCTATTATTAGGGAAAAACTCTCTAAACTCATTGCATAATTGAGCTGCTAGAGTTTTATTATGTGCGAGTACTAGAGTGGGGCGATTGACCTGTGCTATAACATTGGCCATAGTAAAAGTCTTACCACTACCGGTAACGCCCTTTAATACTTGAGATGTAAGACCATCATTGATGCCTTCGACTAAAGATTTGATCGCTTCAGGTTGGTCGCCGGTAGGTTGGTATTTAGATACTAATTCAAATTTTCTGTATTCCATATGTCCTCTATAAGAATATGACTTTGATCAGTACACCGATCAATGCGGTAATGATGGCTAATATGCAAGTACGACCCAAAGTCATAAGAATATTTCGTTTTTCGTTGGTCAATTCACGATGGAATCCTTCGCCTTTCAACTTTAACGACACACAAAATACAGGACTACCTTTTTTATCAGACTTGAATATCTCAATATAGTTATCATAACTAAGGTTTGTCATGATTTTCTCTATCTCATCAGGGAATAACACATATTTGTCTGCTACGAATGAAATAATTTCTCGTGGCGAAATAAGGCAAGATTTCTTACCTTGGCATTTTTGATAAACATATTCCATTACATATCTTTCTTTGAGTGTTAACATAATTCTTCCTAAAATGTGAGATAAAAGAATATTAATAAAGCAAGCATGGTACCAATGAACGAGGCGATCATGGTGTATACATATACCATTAGTGTATTCCTATTCTTTTTGGTACGGGATTTACTACCATCTTGCTCCAAATACACTCTAGCTTTCGGCGAGAGTGAGTAGCAGAATGTAGTATCTTCACTAAACTTGATATTAATATATTCTTGCTTTTCTAAGAAATCCATAATCTGACGTATACTATCTAGATCAAACTGTGATCGCTGTGTTAGATTTGTTAGTATTTCTTCGCTAGTGATTACTTTGTACGCAGATCCATCGGCAAGTTTGTTTAGCGCCTTCAATACTATTATAGATTTCTTATCAAGCATACTTTTACTCCTACATTATATCATTTAATATTATTTTTTGCAATTCTTTTAATATTATTTAATGGATTAATTAAATAATGGACTTATTATTTAATGGATTTATAAATATCTAATTGTTCTTTGATAAATTTGAATGCAACATTAAATGGTTCATCAGTAGTGAGATCGATGCCAATTTCTTTTAGGATCTCTACTGCGGGCTTTTCTGTACCATTTTTTAAGAAACGAATATATTGATTAGCATAGTCAGGGTCTTCTAATATTTTAGAAACTATATTGATTGCGGTAATCAGTCCTGTAGAGTATGCATAGACATAATATGGCGAATAGAAATGAGGGATCCTTGACCATTCGTATTGCAATTCTTTAGGTAAAATACAAGATTTGCCATAATATTTTTGATTTAACTTGTAGTACTCATTATTGAGTTCTGCGTAAGAAATAGGGATCTCTTTCTCTATTGAAGTATGAGCGAATAATTCAAATTCGGAGAATAATGTCTGACGATATATGGTCGATCGCGTATTATTCAAAAATTCTCTTAGGTGGTATTTTTTACCTTTGTTGTTAGCATTTTTTATCATGTATTGATTAAGAAGAATTTCATTGACGGTACTAGCGATCTCTGCGGCGAATATTGTGATACCTGCCTTTTCTTCCGGTTGCGTAGAGTTAAAATATTCAGCATTAATGCAGTGTCCCATCTCATGACATAAGGTAGAAAGTGAATTAAAATCATCTTTCCAATTCATTAGAATCAGGGTTTTAGCGCCATATAGGTCAGAACAATATGCACCAGAATTTTTGTTTTTATTTGGAAGATAATCTATTGATTTGTCTGAGAGTTTGTATTTTACTTTCTTTTGATATTCTTCACCTAAGGGAGCAATGGCGGACAACATTATTTCATGACCTTTAACTAAAGTTATTTTACCATTTATTTTCTCATCATAGAATAAATCATAGTATGCGAAATCTTTTATTCCACTTTCTTTGGATAAGGTTTTCACAAAATCTTGTAGTAAGTTTATATTTTTAGTAACATTTTCAATATTTTTCTCGAATACTATCTTAGGTATTTCATTTGAAAATAGATTCATAGATAATAGATTTTCGTGATTATGAATTAGAACACTATCATTATTAGCTTTTAGATCTTTTATGAATAATTCTGCTAATGTTTTATTAAGTTTGCCATATCCATTCATCATTGATGAGAAAGCAGACTTCCTAAGTAAATGATCATTAGATGACAATAAATTAAAATAGCTAGCATTATCCATTTTGTGTGTTTTGCCTTTAGAATCGGTAGCGTCCTTAAATTCCATCTCAGAATTTCTCAATATGTCAAACACAGATTCACTATCGTTAAAACTATTATTGACCAAACTTAAAGTTTTTGCAGTAGACTCATCTAATTCATGTGGTTTGTTTCTAATGATATCCTTGATAATATTAGTTAAATCTTTAGCTCTAGGATCTTGAGATAATTCTTGAAGATATTTGATATCCAATTTGGATAATTGTGGATCGGCAAAGCTTGTAGCTTTAGATAATTTTGAATACATATTGGTTGCTTTTTGATTTAATTTTAGCATCTGAGTATCAGAATTATCGACATTAAGTGAATTACTAATATAGAAAAAAAGTTTAGATACATTCGATTGCTGTTTTTTATAATCTAAAAAATATTCAAAGAACATTTCTTTATCATTAAATTTACCATTATATTTAGGTAGAGTATCTATTAGATATTGAAAGTCTTGAAAGGACTTTTCAATTTCTTCCTGACTACCAAATCCAATATCCCATTTATATTTGTCATCAATTTGAGATCTTAATTTCATTGTTTCCTCCGATATTTTTAGTTTATAATTTAGTTGTCATCAAGTCAAGCAAATAGTATTTCTGACACCAAAATTAGAGCAAATCGACACAATATTCAATATTTTACAATGAGATACTTGAAATTAATTATAATTAATGTTACAATTATTAATAATCAAAATTTGGAAACAATAAAGGATAGATATGTTAGAGAATATTGTAATCAAAGGTGCAAAGGAAAACAATCTAAAAAATATAGACCTAACTATTCCTAAGAATAAGTTAGTGGTTTTTTCTGGAGTTAGTGGTTGTGGCAAGTCTACACTTGCTTTTGATACAATATTTGCGGAAGGTCAACGTAGATATATGGAGAGTCTATCTAGCTATGCTAGACAATTCTTAGGTCAGATGAATAAACCTGATGTGGAGAGCATAGACGGATTGAGCCCTGCAATATCAATTGATCAAAAAAGCACTAATAATAATCCAAGATCTACAGTAGGTACTATTACAGAGATATATGACTATATGAGATTACTATTTGCTCGCATAGGTAAACCATACTGTCCACATTGTAATAAACCAATAACAGTTCAGACACTAGATCAAATAGTTGACAAAGTCTTAGAAGTAGAAGACAATACAAAATTATTAATAATGGCACCAATCATTCGCGCGCAGAAAGGTACTCATGAGAAGACTATTTCGGCACTTAGAAAAGATGGCTTCGTGCGTGTGATGATAGATGGTATTGTATATTCTCTTGACGATGCTATTAGTTTGGATAAGAATAAGAGGCATGATATTTATGTAGTAGTGGATAGATTGGTTAAGAAAGATGGTATCACTTCTAGGCTAACTGAATCAATAGATAAATGTTTACAGATGGCTGACGGCTTGGTGATAGTAGGTAATGGCAAAGAGAATAAATTGTATAGTGTCAAGTTCAGTTGTATAGATTGCGGTATATCTATACCAGATATTGAGCCTGCGTTGTTTAGTTTTAATAATCAAAATGGTGCTTGTCATAAATGTGGTGGTCTAGGCTATGTGGTAAAAATTGGCGAAAGTGCAATAGTAAAAAATGATAGATTATCCATCAACGAAGGAGCTTTATCTGTGATGGGTTTCAATATTGATGCGACAGGAATTACTAAAAAAGCACTAAATAAATTAGCGAAAAATCATGGTTTTACTTTAGATACGCCGTATTACAAGATTCCGAAAGAGGCAAGAGAAATATTAATAAATGGAGAAAAGGGAGATCCAGAACAAAAAGCATCAAATCTACATCAATATTGTATACAGCCAAATGCATTGTTTATGGGTATTATTCCTGATCTTCTTAGGAGATTTCAAGAGTCTCAAAGCGAGTATGTGAAAGAAGAAATATACAAACTAATGAGTGAAGATACATGTCCTGAATGTTTGGGCAAGAGATTAAATCCTAGTGCTCTGTCTATTAAGATAAATGGATTGAACATCGCAGAATGTGTAGATATGTCTATAAGTAAACTATTTGGATTTATTAAAAATCTAAAATTGACTGATAATGAGAAGTTAATAGCGGAGAGTATCTTAAATGAAATTACCGCTAGATTATCATTCTTGATCAATGTAGGACTTACCTATTTGACTCTATCTAGACGTGCAGGTACATTGTCAGGTGGAGAATCTCAGCGTATAAGATTGGCTACACAAATAGGTAGTGGGCTTAGCGGTGTTTTATACATTCTAGATGAGCCAAGCATAGGTTTGCACCAAAGAGATAATGACAAACTCATCGATACACTAAAGAATTTGCGTGATTTGGGTAATACTCTAATAGTAGTAGAACATGATGAAGATACTATCAGACAAGCAGACTATTTGGTCGATATTGGTCCAAAAGCTGGAGTAAATGGTGGTCAGATTGTAGCACAAGGATCAGTACAAGATCTAATGAATAGTCCTACCTCAATAACTGGAAAGTTCTTGTCGGGAGAAATGAAAATCGAAGTTCCGAAAGAGCGTAGATTGTTGGAGAAGGGATATATTAGATTATTGGGCTGTAGAGAGCACAACATTGAAGATCTAGATGTGGCTATTCCTAAGGGCGTGATGACCTGTATTACAGGTGTGAGTGGTAGCGGAAAATCAACTCTAGTCAATGATATTTTCTATCAGGCATTGTTCAATCATCTAAATCATAGAGACAAAGAGAAGAATATCTATGATATATTAGGGATAGAAGAGATCGATAAAGTAATACAGATCGATCAGACGCCTATAGGCAGAACACCTAGAAGTAATCCTGCTACGTATTCGGGGGTATTCACTAAGATAAGAGAATTATTCGCGAACACTCCAAGCGCTAAAGAAAAAGGTTTTGAATTAGGAAAGTTTAGTTTTAATGTGGCTGGCGGTAGATGTGAAGCGTGTGCCGGAGATGGTGTGAAGAGACTAAAAATGTACTTTATGGCAGATGTTTTTGTACCATGTGAAGTATGTGGTGGTAAAAGATACAATAGAGAAGTCTTAGATGTAAAATATAAAGGTAAATCAATATACGATGTATTAGAGATGACTATTGATGAGGCGTATCAATTCTTCGATAATATACCTCAAATTCGTAATATTTTACAAACTCTTGTAGACGTGGGGCTTGGATACGTCAAGTTAGGACAGAGTGCGACTACTCTTTCTGGTGGTGAAGCGCAGAGATTAAAGCTCGCTACAGAACTTACTCGTAGAGATACAGGTAATACAGTTTATATCTTAGATGAGCCTACTACAGGACTACATTCTTATGACGTGAAGAAATTAGTAGACATTCTTCAGCGTCTAGTAGGTAAAGGAAATACGGTAGTAGTTATTGAGCATAATTTAGATATAGTGAAGACTGCTGATTATATAATAGATATGGGACCAGAAGGTGGAGATGGTGGCGGTAAAATCGTGGCTGTCGGTACTCCAGAAGAGGTATGTAAAGAAGCAAAGAGTTTCACAGGAATGTATCTAAAGAAAATGTTGTAATAGGGGGAAATATGCCAAAAGACATTAAGAGATGTTATCATTTTTTAGATTTGCCTTATGATGCTACTATAGAAGACGTAAGATCACGACAAAAAATGAAGATCAAAGTTCTTCGTGCACAGGCAATAAGTAAAGGAATATCAAATAAGAAAAAAATCAATGAAGTAGCAATCATTGGAGAAGAATTAATTAACTTCATTGAAAGAGAAGGAGTTCAACCTAAAGAAAAAGTTTTGTTTGATACTAGACCTAGCGATCTATTTACTCAGTTAGCCATATTATTAATAGTAGCAACAGTTACAGTTATTAGTATAGTAACATTGTTATAAAAGGTTCAATATACTTAATCCCGTGCATTGTTTTAGACCGATGATATTATAATTTAATAATCTTGAATAGGTGATAGCGTCTTCTTGGCTAGCATTGATAGTGCTGGCACATAGGTATTGAAGATAATCAGAAACCGGTTGTAGATCTTTTCTACTGATGGATATGCATAGCATGTCCATTTTTTCTGTCCAATAATCATTCAAGTCCCATATCTTTTGAGAGATATCTGAGTCGGTGATTTGAGTATCTCTGAGTGTTTCATATATCTCTTCACTGTCGCGTTCTAGTTTATTAAATACTTTGGTAGTATGTACACCATCTACGATGCATAGACCGCTGACGGCTAACAATAATATCAGAATAGCAATCCATAATTTCATAAATTCACTTCCTTAAATATATTATCTATTATTATATAGTCTGCGTTCTTTTTTTGAAAATATGTTTTACCATCATTATCGATAGAAAGAATAATAATTTCTTTAATATTTTTAATTTTTAAATAATTTAATATTATATTTAATTTTTTATTATCTAATTTTAATATTTTTAATTTATTTTTAATTATTTTACCATCAGAAATTATTACTTGTGGTAATTTCGCGGGTGGATTATTCACATTAATATCTTTAGCGGTGGCAGGAGCATTATCACTAGTCGGTACTATACTCATTTTGCCATTAGTTTCGATGATAGCATATAATACTTGATCGAAACTATAATATCCGCTTTGTCTAATCATTTCTAATAGATCGTCTATGCACATATTTAAACTTTTTAATGCACTGTACTCAATACCTTTTGGACTAATTACTATCATAGGTGTTCCACTTAAAATACGACGAATTTTGCTACTTTTTCTTACTAGTAAAGTAATTCCATAATGGATTAAGACGAGTATTGCAAGTGGGAGAATTCCGTTTAATAAAGGTATATTGGTGTCGCTCATGGGCAGAGTCGCCAGATCGGCAATTATTAGTGTAATTACCACTTCATATGGTTGCATTTCACCGATTTGTCGTTTGCCCATTAATCGTAAGAACACAAGTACTGTAATATAAATAATTAATACTCTTAAAAAAACAATAAACATAAAATAATTATGTTCATTGTGTGATTTTTTATGCATTTATGATATTTTTTTCTTTTTTTGT
>JAZOUZ010000050.1:0-11953 GCA_045658505.1 Candidatus Onthoplasma sp.
GATTCTTATTTATTTTTTAGCATTTTTCAAGTAAGACAACTAATATAAAGCCTTCTATGCTATTTTACTCAGAGTATAACTTTTGATCATAAATAAAAATTTACAACAAGTAGGTTTTTCATCTGACGCCCAAAATGGATACAAACCATCGCGCATCTTTTGATGCCAATTTTTATCTATGAAATTTCTTATATCTCGCTCTACAGACGCCTCACTAATTCCTAATTTTTTAGCCACACGTGGATAAATTTCACGAGAAAAAGACCTTCCCGTAATCTTCTCATTAATTAACATACTCAATATTTCTACCACTTGATAATACCCTATATAACTTTTATCTCCACCTAAGCTCTCAAGTATTTTATCAAAGAATAAATGTTCATTTAGTATATGTCCGTATTTATCTGTTACTTTTGACATATTTTCTCCTTTATTGTCGATAATATAACATTTATTTTTTAGCTTGTCAAACATTTTTGTACAAATTGTAATTATTTTTGTACAAAATATTAAAATTGATGAAATAAGCCGGTAGATCATTTCCATTTTGAAACCGAATGCACAACCTACGAATAAATAAAAAAGGCGCTTTCGCGCCTTAATTATATTATTCTATTCCTTTCATTGTTAGTGATATTCTCTTCTTTTGAAGATCTACAGACATTATTTTGACTTTTACTTTCTCTCCAACTTTCAATATATCACTAGGGTGAGAAACGAAACCTTCACTAATCTGTGAAATATGTACTAGGCCATCTTGGTGAACACCAATATCCACGAATGCACCAAAGTCGATTACATTACGAACTACGCCATCGAGTACCATATCTGGCTTTAGGTCTTCCATAGACAAGATATCACTTCTTAGTTCTGGCAGAGGCATATCTTCACGAATATCACGTCCTGGTTTTAGGAGTTCTTTCACTATATCTTGCAGTGTAGGCACACCTATACCAATCTCTTCAGCAACCTTGCCTTCACCCTTATCTTCGATAAGTTTTGGCAACATTGTTAGACCACCATCTTTAATATGTTGATCTGTTAGCCCAAATAGGCTAAGTAATTTTTGTACCGCCTCATAACTCTCAGGGTGAACTGCTGTATTATCTAAGATATTGTTTCCGTCGGTAATACGAAGGAAACCAGCACATTGTTCATACGCTTTTGGACCCATTTTCTTCACATTCATGAGCTCGCTACGATCACTAATATGTTTCACTTGACTACGATAGTCTACGATATTCTCAGCAAGACTATTAGAGATACCAGACACATAACTTAGCAAACTAACCGATGCAGTATTTAGATCCACACCGACGCTATTTACACAATCTTCTACGGTATTTCCGAGCACTTCATTTAATCTATTCTGTGGCATATCGTGTTGATATTGTCCTACACCGATTGATTTTACGTCAATTTTGATTAATTCTGCCAACGGATCTTGAAGACGACGAGCAATAGACACTGCGCTACGAAGATTTACGTCATAGTCAGGGAATTCTTTCGCCGCCAACTTAGATGCAGAATACACAGACGCACCCGCTTCATTTACCATAGCATAACTTACTTTTCTAGGTAAAGATTTAATTAGATCCGCCACCAATATTTCACTTTCTTTACTAGCAGTACCATTACCGATAGCAATAATATCTACACGATTCTTGATAATCATGTCAGTCAATTTCTTTTTTGCCTCTTCCACTTTGTTTTGCGGTGGAGTTGGGTGCACTACTGCAGTATCCAACACATCGCCCTTGGTATCAATAACCGCTATCTTACAGCCATTGTAATATCCGGGATCATAACCCATGATGATATTATTCTTGAGCGGAGCTTGAAGTAGGAGTGGTTTTAAGTTAACCTCAAACATTTTTATTGCCTGTTCATTCGCTCTGTCTGTAAGTGCAGTTCTACATTCACGCTCTAGAGATGGGAATAATAGTCTATCATATGAATCAAGGATAGTATCATCCATGATTTGATTAGTGAATTCATTGTCTTTTTTGTATGCTTTCTCGATTTCAGATAGAGTGAGTTTTGCATTGATCTCTACTGATACCTTAAGGCAATCTTCTTTCTCTCCACGATTTAATGCCAATATTCTATGACTGGGTAGTTTTACCACTTCACCAGTGAAGTCCTTGTAGTTTTCATAAGTTTTCTCTTTGTCAGCCTCCTCGTCCCATACTGCTTTGATTTGTGCTTTCTTAGCAATTATTTCACGAAGAACTTTTCTTAAGTTCGCATCATCACTAATTCGCTCAGCGATAATATCTTTAGCGCCAGCGATAGCCTCTTCTACTGTCGCTACACCTTTTTCTTCACTAATGAAGTCTAGTGCATATTCTTCGATAGGTTTTGTTACATCTTGAGTTAGTATTATATCCGCAAGTGGCTCTAATCCCTTAGCAATAGCCATTGTTGCTCTAGTCTTTCTTTTAGGCTTATATGGACGATATATATCTTCTACTTCTGTTAGAGTCAATGCATCAGCGAGAGCCTTAGCGATCTCATCTGTCCATTTCTCTTGTTCCCTAATTACTTTCTCTACTTTTTCTTTTTCTTTATTAAGGTTACGTAGATAGTTTAGTCTATCTGCGAAATCTCTAAGCACTTGATCATCACAAGCACCATGCATTTCTTTTCTATAACGTGCAATAAACGGAATAGTATTACCCTCATCGATAAGATTGATAATATTCTCCGCATAGATTTCTTTTAGATTAAATTCATAAGCTAATTGTTGTTGTATTTCCATTTTAATATTTTCCTTTTAAGTAACGGAACTTAGTTCCATGCTGACAATTATAGCAAATAAAAATATTTTTGACAAACAAAACAAAACCAATTTTTGCTAAATTTTTCCACTCGTACGCGTACGTGTATGTGTATAAATATGAAACAAAATCCCTATTGACAAATTTTCAAACTCATGCTATGCTTATAATAAGTTTAAGGATCATATATGAAAAAAATTTACACCATCGAAGATATTAAAGAAATGCTAGAATCTAAAGGATACAAGTGGAGCGGATATTTCTACGACAAAAGACGTACAAGATTAATGACCAACGAAGATCTTTGGAATAATGACAATTTCGAATTAGGCACACATTACAATAATCTAACGTCTCTAACAATTTTCACCATTAACGCGTTTGAATTTATCCGCGGAGTAGGGCTACGCTCTGATAATGATTGGACTACTGAATGGCAACAACTATTACTCGACAAATATCCAGAGTATGCACCAATGTTATTAAAACATGCTGAAGAAAATATTAAGAAAACCGACACAAGCTTAGTCTACGAAACACAAGATCTAATCTCGAGATTAACTATACTAAAGCAAAATGCGGATATAGAAAAAGAAAAATATGAACAAATGAAGAAATTAGCTCAAGCACAACAAGAAAAAAACGAAGCAAAGCAACTTGAGAAAAATTTAGAAAACTTTAGACCATACCTTGAAGAAGATATTGATCAATAAATAAGGAGAATACATATGGACATTTATACACCTATATTTACAGCAGATGATATTAGCGAACTTTTATCCCATTTAGGATTGCCAAAATGGAACAAAAAAGTTCTTTGCGGTTGCGGATTCGACACTAGGGAAATTACTAATGATGACTTAGCAGATGAAAATGTTATACATCTTTATTTTGAAGATCAGGACAAAGAACTTCCTATCAAGGTTTCTAATTTCGAATTTTATGTACACAAATTCGTTTGGGGAGAAAAACGAATAGAGGACTATTCTGATAATTGGATTGAATTATTATTAAAGAACTATCCTGACAAATATCCATTCTTGCTACAAGATTGGTCAGAGAGAAAAATTGATACAATTAAATCTCAATATACTCAAGACATAGACAAATTAGTAGTCAAAATGACTCAACTAAAACAAAAAACCGATTCAGATTTAGCTCCATATGAATCAAGATTAAAAGTTGCTAACCAACTTGTTAAAAATATTCAAATTGACAAACTAAATATTAAGCTAGATGAATTCAAAGCAGATCTTAGTGAAGATATGAAAGATTTTAATGATAATTTATAAACAAAAAACTCCACTTTAATTTTAGTGGAATTTTTTATTAACTATTTTGATTATAATTTTAATTAATTTAATCCATATTTTTTTCTTAAATAAATTTGAAATTATTTTAATAAATAATTATGAAAATATTTCAAAAAATCAATTCTTTATTAAAAATAATTAACTTTTTATTAATTTTATTTAATTTTTAAAAAATTTTAATTAAGTTTAATTATTTTTTATCCTTATAATTATTTCTACGCTGATCAGCGTCCTGTTTTGACAATTCGAATAATTTCGACTTATTCTCTTTATTCATTTTATCTAAGATTGCGAATCTATTCTCACTCTCGAGATACTTATCATAATTCATTATCGGATCGAAACTATCGATCTGCATAGACTCTTCCTTAGTAGGATCGAATCTAAATAATGTATTGTATCCACTCTTCACAGAATTGAATGCATGGATTTGACTCTCACGCATATTATATCCATGATTCACACATGGAGAGTATGCAATGATCACACTTGGTCCATTATACGCCTCAGCCTCTTTCATCGCTTTAAGACATTGATCCGGATTAGCACCCATACATACAGATGCCACATACACATCACCATAAGTCATCAACATACTAGCGAGATCTTTCTTCTTAGTAGCCTTTCCTTTCACATTAAATTTCGCAGTAGCACCACGAGGAGTGGACTTACTTGTCTGACCGCCGGTATTCGAATACACCTCTGTATCGAGTATTAGAATATTCACATTCTCGCCACTCGCTACTACATGATCAAGGCCTCCGAAACCAATATCGTATGCCCAACCATCTCCACCAAATATCCATACACTCGGACTAGTGATTAAGTTAATATTATCATAGACATATTTATCATTATCTTTAATAATATGACCTTTTTGATAATTCTTTAGATCGATTATTAATTGTTTATTATATTCGTGATTTTCAGGATTTTTTATAAATTTTGCTAATAACTCAGTGATTTTCTTGCTAAACTGCATATTTTTTAATGAATTTATGAAATTTTTTCTTCTATTCTTTCTAGCAATAGCAATACCATAACCAAACTCAGCATTGTCTTCGAAGAGTGAATTAGCCCAACTTGGACCAAATCCATCTTTATCTTTTAAGTACGGACAGGTTGGATATGTACCACCATAGATTGATGAACAACCGGTAGCATTGGCAATTAACATTCTATCGCCAAATAGTTGAGTTGCCATCTTGATATAAGGAGTCTCGCCACAACCTGCACACGCACCATTATAATCAAAATATGGTTTCTTAAACTGAAGATCTCTAATGCTATCATTACCCTTATCGACTTTTGATTTCAAACTCTCTGCAAAGGCGTAATTTCCTTCTTCGATATTTCGTAGTTCTTTTCCTTGAGTCATAATGATTGCTTTCACAGGACAAACCGTACTACATACTCCGCAACCAGTACAATTCATAGGATTGCATTGCATACGATAGTTACCTTCTCCCACGAATACCTTTCGAGTAGTGAATTCTTTTGGAGTCTTTTTACTCTCTTCAACAATTACAGGGTGCAACGCAGAATGCGGACACATCTCGCTACATCTACCACATTGGATACAAATATCACTAATCCATTTAGGCAGTTCATCGCTTAACATACGTTTCTGATACTTTGCAGTATCAGTCGGCATACGACCATATTCATCAAACTTACTAACAGCAATCTTATCACCTTCTTGATTGCTAGTAGGAATAATAATTTCTTCACAAAATTCATTATTATTTAATTTGCAAGCCAATACTTCTTGTTCTTTTAGGTTATTTATATCGATTTTTATAATTTTTTCTTCAATATTTTTAATAGCATTTAGGTTTTTATCTACAACAGCCTGACCTTTTCTAGAATAAGTCATCACTATAGAATCTTCGATATTCTTCTTCGCCACATCGAACGGCAACAAGTCAGACACGTAGAATGTCGCCACCTGCATCACAGTATTAATCTTGCCACCAAGCCCATTATCGTGAGCAATCTTATTCGCATCTATTGTATACAACTTCACATTATGACCGATCAGATCTCGTTTCATTTTGTTTGGCATTAATTTATTGAGAGTATCCAAATCATACTCTGTATTAATAATCATTGTTGAATTATTTTTTAGACATTCTGTAATATCGTATTTCTCAATGTAGCCTTCATTATTACACACCACCAAATCAACTTCTCTAGGATTGAATGGAGAATTAATTGGCAAGAAACTAGACCTCATATGCGACACGGTTAGACTACCAGACTTCTTCGAATCATAATCAAAATACCCTTGCACAAAACTCGTCGTTTCCTTACCTAAAATCTTGATAGTATTTTTCACTGAACTAACACTACCATCACTGCCTAATCCATATACACGCATTGAGAAATCACTAACCTTATCTTGATATCTCGGTACCACTTCTAGACTAGTATTCGTTACATCATCATATATACCAACTGTGAAGAATTCTTTTTGTTTATCTAGCATATTATCGAATACAGACATTGCCATATCTGGAGTAAATTCTTTACCACCAAGTCCGTAGCAACCCGCATAAGTTTTTGCATTTATTCCATATTTTTGAAGAGTCGCTAGCACCATACTAGTCATAGTGTCCATTCCGTTTGGATCTAGATTTCTTTCTAAAACTGTTATATTTTTTATATTTTTTGGTAATTTTTCTATAAATTTCGCACTATCGAACGGCTTCAACATACGAATTTTTAAAATTCCCACTTTCTTTTTGTACTGTTTCTGCGCTAATACCAACACATCTGCACAGCTACCCATTGCCACTACCACCTCACGAGCATCTTCGTCTCCATAATACTCCACAGTATCATAGTGTCTATGAGTTATTTTTTCTTGCTTATTGAGTGCCCACTTGAAGTCATCAATAGCAGTTGAATATCTCGCCAATGCCTGCACACGATTCTGCATGAACACATCTGGATTTTGATTAGTGCCCGCTACATATGGCGCATGGTTATTCATTGCTCTATCTCTGAAGTTCGCAAAATATGCAGGTGTTACAATCTTATGAAGATCTTCTAATTCAGTCATATAAATCGTATTCAATTCATGACTTGTACGGAAGCCATCAAAGAAACAAATATATGGAATATTTGATTTGCTACTAGCCAACTCACATGCTATCGCTATATCGTTTACCTCTTGTACACTAGAACAATTCACAATATTAAATCCTGTCTTCAAACAAGCATATATATCACTATAATCACAGAATATATTTAACGCATGACTTGCCACTGATCTCGCCGACACATAGAATACAGTTGGCAATCCCTCTCCCGCAATCTTATACATGTTCGGGATCATCAATAGTAATCCTTGACTAGATGTAAAAGTAGTAGTTCTCGCTCCCGCTATTAGACTACCATGCACCGCACCCGCGACACCCGCTTCACTCTGCATTTGAGTTACCACCAATTCGTTATCAAAGATATTCTTCCTTCCATCACTTACAAACTGATCACAATTCTCTGCCATTGGACTACTTGGTGTGATTGGATAGATTACAGCCACATCGTTCATCATATATGCAATATTCGCCGCAGCAAAATTTCCATCTATCGTTACTTTTTTCATAATTTCCTCACTTTACTCCTTTATTATAAATCAATTCAATTTATAAATCAAATATTTGCTATTATCTTTTTTTAATGCTATAATATATTTATGAGATATTTAATGTATATTACATATGATGGAAAGAATTATTCAGGTTATCAAAAACAACCAAAGGGGAATACGATTCAGGACGAACTTCAAAAAGCAATAGAAATCATTACTAAAGAAAAAGTTACATGCGTTGCCAGCGGGCGAACCGATGCGAAAGTATCAGCCTATGAACAGCCTGTTCACTTCGATATTGATAAGGAATTGAATTTAGAGAAATTCGTAAGATCTCTTAATGGCATTCTACCGCCTGACATTCGTGTATTAGCGATTGGAGAAAGCGATCTTCATGCTCGTTTCTCTGCTAAAAAAAAGACTTATGTCTACAAAATGTATTTATCCGATGTCGATATGCCTTTATGTAATGGATACATGAGAGTGCCCACTGATCTAGACTTCAAATCAATGCGTAAATTCTGTAAACTAATTCGTGGCACACATGACTTCGTTGGATTTAGAGCCAGTGGAGGAGAAAATGATTCCACCATTCGCACCATTTACGATGCCAGATTACGATTAGATGATGGATTCATGTATTTCACAGTTACAGGCAACGGATTTTTATACAAAATGGTACGAAATCTAGTCGGAACAATGTTAGCAATAGGCGAAGGAAAATTAGTCTTAAACAAAATAAAGAAAACCTTATTTAATGGGTACAAATGCACCCACACTGCAAAACCAGACTACTTGTATTTAGCTAATGTAGAATATTAAATAATATTTTACGTAAAATATTTAAAGATAAGCAAAATGCACATAAAATCAGTCCAGCAAAAATATAGCACAAATTACTAATAATGGTGGAAATAAAGATAATCAATATAATAGACTCGCCGATCAGGTGAGTTTTTTCGTAAAATAATATTATTATTTTCGTAAATTCTATTGACAATCCCGCTCTATTCATATATAATTAACTCGTATTGCTCGTTAGAGCATTTTTCCTGCCACACGGGAAGACTGACTCTGACACTCGAGTCCGAACGCGAAATAAGGACTTCACATGGCGAGATAAATCATATCGCTTAAATCAATTAATAAGGGAGAAATTATGAAAACAATTATGGCAAATAGTGCCACAGTTGAGAAGAAATGGTACATCATCGATGGCGAAGGTAAGGCTCTCGGTCGTGTAGCTAGTGAAGCTGCTAAATTGCTTAGAGGTAAGCACAAGGCTACTTTCACTCCTAACGTAGACTGTGGTGATAATGTTATTATCTTAAATAGCGACAAATTAGTATTAACAGGTAAGAAGGAAGAGCAAAAATACTTCAAGCGTTACTCTGGATATACTAATGGATTGAAAGAAATCCAATACAAGAAAATGATGGCTGATCAAAGTGATGTAGCTTTGATGCGTGCTATCAAGGGTATGCTTCCTAAGAATTCTCTAGGCAGAACTATGGCTAAGCATGTTCATATCTACAAAGGCGCTGAGCACAATAATCAAGCTCAAAAACCAGAAGTTTGGAACGGAGGTAATATCTAATGGAAGAAATCATTGAAGAGAAAAAGACAGTAAAGAAAACTACCAAGACTACTAAGACAGCTAAAGCGAAAGCTAAGGCTCAAGAATTCTTAGGCACAGGTAGAAGAAAATGCTCAGTAGCTCGTGTTCGTCTAACAGTTGGTAGCGGTAATATCGTAGTTAATGGTGAAGCTCTTGACAAATATTTTGATCTTGAGACTTTGATTACTATTGTAAAACAACCTCTAGTATTGACTGAGACTACTGAGAGCGTAGACATCACTGCCAATATCTATGGTGGTGGTAAGGCTGGTCAAGCTGGTGCACTTCGTCATGGTATCACTAGAGCTTTGATCGAATTCAGACCCGAACTTAGACCTGAGCTTAAGAAAGCTGGTTTCGTTACACGTGACGCTCGTAAGAAAGAACGTAAGAAATACGGACTTAAGAAAGCTCGTCGCGCTCCACAATTCAGCAAGAGATAATCAATATTCAATATCAAAAATGGAACAAACAACTTGTTCCATTTTTTATTAAAAAAAGAGACGCTCTTTACGCTCGAAATTATAAATCATCTAAGATAATTTCAAAAATTATTTAATAAATAACTATTGAAATAATTATCAAAATATTATAATTTTTGTAGAGCATAAAACTGTCTCTTTGTATGTAAGGATTTACCTTACATTACTATATTGTGTGGATAATGAAATATTATTCACTCTTTTTTAATATTTTCTTTATTTTCTTAGCAATAATTTCAGCAGATAAACCAAAATAATCTAACAATTCTTCTTCATTACCTGTTAAACCAAATTCTCGCACATTAAATATATGATCTTCATTAGTGTACTTTAAATATTTCATCGCTGTACTACTTTCGATTACAAAGATTTCCTTATTCAGTATTTTATTCTTATACGATATTGGGGCCTCTTCAAATATTTCAATACTAGGCACACTCACCACATTGATAGCGAATTCATCTTTTAGCATATCTTTCACCGCCATAGCAATTCTAATTTCACTACCGCTTGATAAAATATTCACACCCGCCCTAGCATCTGTCAAATAATATGCCTTGACTTCGTTATTTGATTGATTATACATAGGTAGATCTCCACGAGACAGGCACATACATAATGGCTTTTTATTCACCATAAACCAATCATATGCACCCACACATTCTGACATATCACACGGACGGATTACTGTCATATTAGGAATAAGCCTTAGTTGATCTAATTGCTCTACAGGTAAATGTGTTACTCCATCTGGAGTGCCATAAGAACTTGAGTGCGTGAAAGTAAAAATTGTAGGCAAATTCATAATGCTAGCCATACGAATAGCCGGCAACATATAATTACTAAATGTCAAAAATGTAGAAGTGATTGGAATTAGTCCACCATGCAATGCTATACCATTAGCAATGGCACCCATAGCATGCTCTCTAATACCTATTGCTATATTTCTTCCAAGTCTATTCTTTATCGAATAATCATCACCATTGTGAATTCTCACCTTTGTGCTACTGGACAGATCTGCAGATAGCGCCACAATATTTTCTACAGTTTTACAAATCTCATTTAACACCTCGCTATTTGCCTGACGTGTAGATTGTGTCTTATTATTTAGTTTTGCTTTGTAACTGAATTCACTACTTAAATATTTTTTGTAAATCTTTAATAAATTTTTATTTTTTGCTATATTTTCGCTAAAAATTGATAGTTTTTTATTAAATTCTTGTTTTATTATATCTTTTTTGTCTTTTAGATAATTTTTACATTGATCACTTAAATCCAAATAACCACTATCCAATTTGAATTTCCATCTCAATTCATTAATCTCTTCTCTAGAATAAACCTTACCATGACTTAGATAACTATTGGCTAAAGCAGTATCTTTTCCAATGATTGAATTAAGTACAATGACAGTTGGCTTGTTTTTAGTTTTCTTAGCCCTATTGATTGCTTTATCAATTTTATCAATATTATGGCCATCACATTTTATCACATTGAAATTCATTGCTTTGAACTTCATCAATATATTGTCAGTAGAAGATTGACTAAGTGTACCATCAAGAGTGATATTGTTCTTATCATATAGTAATATGAATTTATTTAAACCATATAGCCCGGCGATAGACAAAGCCTCCATCGCCACACCTTCCTCTAGACAGCCATCACCCACCATACAATAGGTATAGTGATCTACTCCAAATTTTTCACTCAACATAGACTCTGCTATCGCCATACCTACAGCGTTAGCTACCCCTTGTCCCAAAGGACCTGTAGAGCAGTCTACGCCTGGAATATTTATTTCCGGGTGTCCACTAAGCATTGAACCATATTTTCTAAAATTTGACAATTCTTTAATATCTATATATCCTAAGCCTGCCAACAAAGAATAAAGAATAGCGCAGGCATGACCATTAGATAACACAAATCTATCTCTCAGCATATCATCAGAATCATCTCTAAGTAGATGTCTAGTGTACAAAGTGTACAAAGCATCTCCAGCAGACATTACCGATCCCGAGTGTCCACTACCCGCATTGTTAATCGCCTCAAGCGCCAAAACTTTTAATTCATTTACAACTTTTTCTTCTAACATTCTAACCCCTTAATAATGTTATCAATCTATCAAAATCAATATTTTTTTCAAACAATGTTACATCGCAATATTTTTC
>JAZOUZ010000051.1:0-5074 GCA_045658505.1 Candidatus Onthoplasma sp.
TAAATAAAAATACAGACTCATGGTGTGTATTAGTCTTAACGCTTGCTAAAAATCTTGTCTACCAGACCATATTTTAATGCTTGCTTAGCATCTAAGAAATTATCTCTATCGGTATCCTTTGTGATAGTATCTACATCTTTACCCGTGTTGTCTGACAAGATCTTATTTAGAGTCTCTCTAGTCTTCTGAATATGCTTAGCATGGATCTCAATGTCACTAGCTTGTCCTTGTGTGCCACCCAACGGCTGATGGATCATTACCTCACTATGAGGAAGACAGATCCTCTTACCTTTCGCACCACTAGACAATATTACCGCCGCCATACTTGCCGCCATACCTATACATATAGTAGATACATCGCATTTGATATACTGCATAGTATCATAGATCGCAAGACCTGCAGACACACTCCCACCTGGACTATTGATATACATGAATATATCCTTATCCGGATTCTTACCCTCTAGGAAGATTAGTTGCGCCACAATAGTATTAGCCATCTGATCATTAATCTCGCCTGTGAGGAAGATAATACGATCCTCTAATAATCTTGAGTAAATATCATAACTTCTTTCGTTATTTCCTACTTGGTCTATAACCATTGGTATCATAATAACCTCCTGCAATTTTTGTTTTGTGCTTGCATAAAAACAAGCAAGTGAAGGAGTTTTTATACTAAACTAGTTTTAATATAATGTTAACCCTTGCACTTTGTTTTTTAAGCACCGAATAAATTATGTGGTTTTATTGGACCATGAGCCCATTCTAGATTTTGAGCAGTCTCTAATTGTTCAATAAACGCCTTTGAGTATTTAGTCTTCTCGGTATCTCCTGCTTCTCTCATTTGAATTGGATATGCTTTAGCAAAAGACCTCAATCCTACAATACAATAATCTTCAATCGTCGCTCTATCAATAATAGTTAACTTTTGACCTGATTTAAATAGCAAAATCTTTAACTCTTTCATAATGATTATCGAACATCAAAAGCCCTACATATTCTCGTTTCGTTATCTTACCAATTGACCCAATATACAATTTTTTTATTGGATATTTAGGTTTATCGTATTGTTTTTCTTTATGTTTTTCGATTAATTTGCTAAATAATTTAGTCATAATTCTTATTACTTTATTTCATTATTTTCGTGAAGGAAGTTAATCAACTTTTTCATAAGTAGTTCGTTTGCTACTCGGTTTACCATATCATTATTCACTGATTTCTTGTATTCTTCCACGTCTTTGCCTACATTTTTTGCCATTTCAGCAATTTTTTCGTCGATATCAGCTTCTGTGATATCTAGGTTCTCAGTTTTAATGAGTTTCTCTAGTACCATTCTAGCTTTCACATTTCTAGTAGCAGCTTTCTTAATATCGTCCTTGAATTCGTCCATACTCTTGCCTAGATACTTAGCATATTCTTCTACACTAATACCTTGATATCTCATCTGAGTAGTCATACCATTCATCTGACGATCAAACTCTTCGTCTACCATCACTGCAGGTACTTCTAATACAGTATCGTCGATAACTTTATCTAAGATATCATTATCTAATTCAATATCCGCACGATCGTTAGCTTCCTTCACTAGTCTATCCTTGATGCTAGCCTTGTACTCGTCAACTGTTTCGAATTCTGTACTGTTAGATACGAATTCTTCATTTAATTCTGGCATTACTCTCTCACGAATATTCTTAATCTTACACTTGAATGTAGCAGGCTTGCTTGCTAGAGATTTCTCATGATATTCAGCTGGGAATGTAACTAATACATCTTTCTCCTCACCGATATTTAGACCTACTAATTGATCTTCGAATGTATCGATAAATGTGTGGCTACCGATTTGAAGTTGATAATCTTCAGCCTTGCCACCATCAAACTGCTTGCCATCTACATATCCGTCGAAATCAAGAGTAACATAATCTTTATCCTTTACCGGAGCATTAGTCTCTACTAGACGAGAAGCACGAAGTAGCTCTCTATCGATCGCTTCCTTTACTTGTTCTTCTGTCACTTCTACTGCTTGCTTAGTGAAAGTAAGACCTTTGTATTGAGCCAACTCAAAATCTGGAGCCACTACAATAGTCATAATCATCTCCACACCTGTATCGTCCATTTTCTTAATATCTAGCTTAGGTGAATCAATTGGATTCACTTCTTCGTGTTCTCTAAGGATAGTAGTATAAGCAGTGTAGTATAATTGATCCAAAGCATCATTCATGAATGCACCTGGACCATAACTCTTCTCTATAATATTTCTAGGAGCGTGTCCCTTTCTAAATCCTGGGATATTGTACTTACCCTTATTCTTCTCATAAGAAGCAGTAAGAGCGCTGTCCCACTCTGCCTTATCAAAGCTAATATTAGCTTCAAATAGACCATTTTCTTTCTTAGTTAATTCGTAATTCATTGTTGTATTTTCTCCTTTAATTCCATTGAGAGATAAAAATATCTCTTAAAAATTTTAAACGCGTACATTGTAACACACTTGATTAATTAAATCAATAGTTTTAGTGGTATTTGTTGCCAAAAATTTCTAAAACAAATTCGCCACACCCAAAACAAACAATAGCACCGCAGTCAAATAAAATACAATAGCTATCGATCTCATATTTTTCTTAATTTTAGTCTTGAGTTGGTACAATTCCTTTAACGCATAGGTATCTTCTAATGGTGTTTCTTCCATCGCCTGCTCAGCTTCTGCCTGCATTTCTTTCAATTTATTAATCTTGTACATAGCATACAATGCTAGCGAACCGGCCAATACTATGAAACCAAAAGAAAGGCAATATGTATTCTTATTGCCCAATATTAATAATAAAAATCCTATAAATAAACTCACCAAGAACGCGGTGAGTTTCAAATCAAATTTCTTCTTATTCATATACTAAAACTTAAAATTCAATCCAGTAAAGACTATGATCAAAATTACAAATATGATATATGCAACCATCCAACCAATACTTTTCTTGGATCTAGCGAAGCTAAATGCATATACAGCAGTGATAGTATAAGCCACAATCTGTGCTACCAAAATCAACGCATTCAACACATTAGGGTGCACTAACCAACCTAAAAGTTTACCTAATACCAATGATACCGCGATCAAAGCGATAGCAATGTATGACAAGAAACTGACAAATGATTTACCTTTCATAATATTCCTCCATTGAAATGATTATAACATAACTTTTATATTCGCGCAAATGATTTTTTGTCAAATGGACCAATTTTTATACTTAATTTGAGATTTTCGATAATATATTCTGATAAAACTCAGGCATCTCTACTTCAAAAGTCATCTGCTGGTTAGTAGATGGATGCACGAAACTAATCTTATAAGCAAACAATAATTGCCCTTCACTCTTTATAGTCTTATCTACTCCCCCGTACAATACATCTCCTACAATAGGGTGATTGATAGATCTAAGGTGTGCTCTAATCTGATGAGTACGCCCTGTAGTCAATTTGCAGTTCAATAAGGTATAATGATCATATACTTTATCAATAGTAAATATCGTCTTACTATACTTACCATTCATTTCACCAACTAGTGCCATCTGCTCTCTATTCTTAGGATTTCGTCCTAGGTATCCTTCTATCACAAAGTCTTCTTTTAGTCTACCTTTTACCAGTGCCTTGTATTCTCTATTGAGCGTCTTATCTTTCAGCTGACT
Organism: Candidatus Onthoplasma sp.; assembly: GCA_045658505.1. Lineage (GTDB taxonomy): Bacteria > Bacillota > Clostridia > Christensenellales > UBA1242 > Onthoplasma. Next base: position 3,675 of record JAZOUZ010000051.1, read on the forward strand.
ACTCAATACCTTGTGTGCATTATCATTCTTGGCTACCAGCATTAGTCCACCTGTGTCTTTGTCTAATCTATGTACAATACCCGGACGCAGTACTCCATTGATTGTAGACAGACTCTCTATATGATACATTAACGCATTGACTAGTGTGTGCGATTTGGTAGTATTACATGGATGTACTACTAATCCAACTTGCTTATTAATTACCAATAGATCATCATCTTCATATACAATATCGAGTGGAATATTCTCTGGCTCAGCACTAATACTTTCCACTTCTTTCTCTACTATCTCAATAATATCGCCAACTTTTAATTTATAACCAGCCTTTTCTACCTTACCGTTGATAGTGATACGACCTTCATCATTCATAGTCTTCACAAAACTGCGTGAAAAATCGGTATTCTCACTAATGAACACATCTAGACGAATATTATTATTATCACAAACCAATTTTATCACTAATTACTCTTCTTTTCCCCAGACATAAATAATATGAAGATAGCGAGTATTACAGCCCCAATACAAAGAAAACTGTCCGCCATATTGAATATAGGGAATGTAGGCCAAAAATCCAAGAATATGAAATCTCGCACATATGAGAATGCTATTCTATCGATGAGATTTCCCAACGCACCACCAATTATAAATCCAAATCCTATGCAATAAAACACATTTTTTTTCTTTACAAAATGATTGAATGCGAACAAAACAACTATTAACGCGCTACTGAGAATTATTAAAAACAATGTTTTACCACTAAATATACCCCAAGCGGCGCCTGTATTACCGCCATTAGTACTAATTGATAGTACATTAGGTATGAGATTGTAATAATTTACGTGAAATAAAAAGTGTTTGGTGATGAGATCCACCACCAACACCATGATAATTATAGAAACAATATATATCCAATGTTTGTATTTAGCCACTATCTAACCTTTCTTTAATATCTTATGCCCTTCAGGCGCTAGCAAGAACAAATCTCCGTGCCATCTATGAATAGAACCATCTACACCATATATAGCCCCAGACAAGAAATCTAAGATCCTACTACGATCTGAGTCTGCTATATTCTCTAGATTCACCGCTACTGATTGACCTTGTTTGAGATAATCCACCACCTGCTGGATATCCTTTTGATTCTTAGGCTCTACCATGATAATATTAGACTCAGACTGTATACCGAAGTTATTATTAAATGGCATATTTCCCTTCGGTACATTATCCGGATTCACAGTCTCTCCCGCCACCTTCTCATGAAGATTGAAGTCCGAGTATTTTTCATCTGTTTTTTCTTTTTTCTTCTTCTCTTTCTTGGTAGTAGTCTCGAATCCTAATCCATGTAGCATCCAATCAAATAACCCCATATTTCACCTACCCTAACTAAAGATCTGTTTTCT
>JAZOUZ010000052.1:0-23802 GCA_045658505.1 Candidatus Onthoplasma sp.
GAGAGCCTTGTTTGTCAATACAAAAAAAGAACCCGCATTAACGAGTCCTTACTTATTATTTAGCCTTTTTAGCGGTTTCTACCAATTTAGCAAAAGCATTCTTATCTGTAGCAGCTAGATCAGCTAATACCTTTCTATTAAGGTCTACATTAGCCTTCTTCAATCCATTGATGAATACGCTATATGAGATACCATTCTCACGACAACCTGCATTGATACGAGTAATCCATAGAGAACGCATATCACGCTTTCTAAGCTTACGACCAATGTAAGCATATTGTCCAGACTTCATCACAGCTTCACGAGCTACACGATAAAGCTTAGACTTAGCACCTCTGTAACCTTTAGCAGCCTTTAAGATAGCACGACGCTTCTTTACTGCATTAACACCACGCTTAATTCTCATAGTCTTCCTCCTATATCATTTCTTTTATGTTTCTCTCGAATTGCTTAGAAACATAACCTGTCTTTCTTAGATTTCTCTTTCTCTTTCTTGACTTCTTAGTCAAAATGTGGCCTTTACCATCGTGCATCATCTTAATCTTACCTGTACCAGTAAGGCTAAAACGCTTAGCCACAGCCTTTCTTGTCTTCATTTTTGGCATAATAAATTCTCCTTTAATAAATTTTTTTGTGTAAAAGAATGTTACTTCTTAGAGATAGGGGCTAAGAACATAAAGATATTACGCCCGTTAATCTCTGGTTTCTTGTCGATCTGACCAACACTAGCACACAATTCTGCGAACTTATTCATATTGTCAATACCGATCTGTGGACGAATCTGAATTCTACCCTTCATGCGAATGCTAACCTTTACTTTGCTACCATCTGCTAAAAATTTGCAAACTTGTTTCGCCTTAATCTCAAGGTCGTGGTCATCAATGTTCATTGATAATCTCATCTCTTTTGTTTCTGCAATTTTCTGGCTCTTCTTTTGCTCTTTTAATTTCTTCATTTCATCGAACTTAAATTTGCTATAATCCATAATCTTGCATACTGGTGGCTTCGCCTCAGGAGCGATAAGCACCAAATCTAAGTCATATCCTTCGGCTATTTCAAGTGCCTTAGCACTAGACATAATGCCGAGCTGTTCTGACGCTGGTCCGATTAGACGAACCTCAGGTAAAACAATTTGTTCATTTTTAAGTGTTTCTTTCAAATTCCCTCCTACCCAAAGAAAAATGGGTTACTTTATGTAAAAGCACCCACTTGACACTAAAAATTATATAGAAATATTCAACATAATTTTATGACCATTGTCGCTTAAATGCTTCAAGGTGAGAAGTGGTACTCCTACTTTTACGCTTATATTCTACCAAATAATTCTCACCTTGTCAATAGTTTTTATAACAAAAATTAAAATTTTATCTCTTCATCAGTACTGTAATATTTCTCAAGCAAATCAGCATACTCTACGAAATGACTACATAATGTATCTTGCCATGCTTTAGTAAGCGTTGCGTTTCGCATATACTCGTCTGATTTGGAATCATCGGTACTAACCAAGCATGAAAATGTGCTAAGTAAGAAACTAGCATTCTTATGTTTATTAGCACGAGACACCAATGAAAACCTACCACATACAGTAGGACCGTCTTTCAACTTACACCTAATGTACTCATCAACATTTTCTGTCGCATTGCCATTCTTTCTTAGATACGCTCTAATATGTTTATCAAAAAACTCATCAAATACACTATCTGGTAATGTTCTAATATCTATATTCTCCATATTTATCCTCTCTACCATATTTTAATATAGCAATTACAATTTGTCAATATTCATGAATCAGATTTGATTGCATACATTTCTAACTGGTTTTAGATATTGAATCTTCATTTGATTTATTATTGTAAATTTCAGATACTAGTCCTGCCAAACTTGAGTCTTCATACAAGTCCTCAAATTCAATATTTCTTGTTATCTCAAATATATTTTCTAAAAAATCAAATTTAATATATTGGCTTGGAATTGCAATCTCTTCGACATCAACCAATTTAGAAAATTTAATATAATCTCTATATTTACCATATCCGCAATATTTAGATAGTAGGTTTTCTGGTATATCATATACGCATATGAACCTACCGACTAGAGTATTAAGATATAGTAAATCTGTTTTTTGTTTGAAGAAATGTAAATATTTAATACTTTCATCATAAATATGTGAATTTTTTTCACTATTGCGACAATAATTCCCAACATTATCAAAACTATAATTATCTAAGATCTCTTCAACTTCATCGCGCCTACATAGTCGATATACTTTCATTTCTCTACATTACTCCACTGATAGTTGTGAAATGTGCTTTCTAAAGAAGTCTTCTTTCTCTTTGATTTCAGTTATTTTTCCAGCACGGTTCACATCTAGAATCTTATAATAATCTTCGAAAATATAATTCCAATTAAATGCCTTATCCTTATCTAAACCAATCATATCTGCAACATATTCGCTACCACTTGGCACTATTGGGTGAAGTAAGATATCTGCAGTAATGATCATCTGGAATGTATCGATTGTTAATTGAGACAACTTTTCAGTAGTGTCAGCCTCATTAATTAACTTCGCCCAATGCTTATTCATATTACGAATGAACACATCAATAGTATTGTACACTTGGTGAAGTTTCTTGTCATGCATTAGCATTTCATATTTCAATATTGTAGATTGACAGATATCCTTGATTTCATTAGATACGCTACCTGTAGGAATTACTCCGCCAAAATTCTTCTGAGTAGAATAGAAAATTGTACGAAGAATTCTATTGTACACGTTAGTAAGTAAATTACCCTCTAATACCATTGAATCAAGTTCATCAGCCTTAGCGTCTGGATCGAATGCCTTAGGAGATAGACTCACATTGTTATTAGCTACATTCATCGCTAAGAAGTGCATTCTGAATTGTTCCTTAGTATAATGATCAAGGAAGTCCATTGCCATAGGTGGTTTTAGTTTACCTGAACTACTAGCCTTAGAATTCATATATAGGATAGATTTAATAGGATTAATATTAGTGATTCGAAGTTCGCCTTCTGCTGGATCAATAGTAGGATTCGCTCCCTGTAGCGACAAGAACATTGCTTGCTGTGCTGGTCCGTAGAAGTATAGATTGTCTTCGCCTAAGAATTGATGAACTTCAGCATCTCGACTGCACCAGTATTTCTTCCAGTCATTAATATCTCGACCACTCTTCTCTAAATATGTCTTGGTGAAACTAATAGGCGCCCATAGACTCTCTGGCCATACATAGAAAGTTTTGTCCTTCACTCCAAGATATTCAGGACATGGCACTCCCCATTCAATATCTCCAGTGAGTCTAAATGGTGTGAGTGTCTTACCTGTACGATAACGAATAGAATGATTAGCGAATATTTCGCATGCTTTCTCACGACTAGGTAGATCTCTAAATATTAGTGTTACACTTGGAGCCTTTGGATTCTTGTCCTCAATCTCGTATTCAGGCACATCTAGAGTCTTCACTGTGTCTAGATATTCACGTTTCAAATAAACTTCTGGTAGTTTGAAGAACTCATTAATTTCTTTGATCATAAATGATGGAGTATCTTTCTTTCTCGCGATTGAATCAGTCCATACTTTCAAAATATCTACGCATTTATCTAGATCAAAATATATATTATCTCTCTCTACCAATATTGGTGTTTCACCACTTAATTCGGATACCGGATTGATTAAATCTTGTGGAAGATACTGATGACCTAAGCCACACTCATCGGCATAACCCTTTTCACTCTGACAACCTTCAATAGGACACTTACCTACTACTTGGCGACCATTAAGTAGACAATTACATTTCTTATCGAAGAACTGCCATGAAGAATACTTACTAAGCATATTCGCTCTGCTTAGTCCCTCAATAAACTCTTCACTAGTCTTGTGGTGAATTTCTTTACTCCTACCTAATGCAGACGCACCATAATAATCAAACACAATGTCGAATGCATTGAAGATCTCTTCTTGTTTCTTATGATTGTATTCAATGTAATCTTCAATAGTAGCGAATCTCGTATCTCCAGACTCTACTAACTTTCGATAACTTTCTACCGAAGTAGATCCATAACAATCTGTACCGCATACAAAAATTACATTGTCCTTGCCAATGCGGTCCTTTAGAAATCTCGCTACAATATCAGCACGTAGTGCCATACCCACATGACCATAGTGCAATAACTTGTTACCATAAGGCATACCAGCAGTAACTACAGCACGAAGCGGAAACTCTGGTCTTCTAATCTCAAAATCCATATCTCTCTCCTTAAAAGAAAAGCACCCCAATTTTTGTTGGAGTGCTTAGTTTCAATTTCTTCACAAAAAAAGGTCTATACAATTATATAGATAACATGATATATTGTTGTTGCTGTTGAAGTCCTCTTTTCATTATTATAATGATATCATAGGAAAATTCAATTGTCAACGATTTTTGAAAATAAATTAAAAAAGACACTATATCAATAGTGTCTTTTCTCATCAATCTCAAACGATTAGGCTCTCTTTTCTTTAACTTTAGCAGCCTTACCAGAAAGATTACGAATGTAGTAGATCTTAGCACGTCTAACTTTACCCTGTCTAACCACAATCACTTTATCAATTCTAGGACTGTGCATAGGGAAAGTACGCTCTACTCCGATACCAAATGAAACTCTTCTAACTGTGAAAGTCTCTCTGATACCAGCACCTTTCTTCGCAATTACCACACCTTCGTATGCTTGGATACGTTCTTTGTCGCCTTCTTTGACTTTAACCATTACTCTAACGGTGTCTCCAATGTTAAAAGAAGCGATATCACTGCGTAATTGCTCTTTCTCGATTTGGTCGATAATATTCATATATACCTCCTATTTGACGTTCTTGCGATTGGAACACAGCGGACCGCCAACAAGCATAGTATAACATAACTTTAAATTATTTGCAAGGGTTTTTAGTAAAATTAATAATTATTTTCCACTCTGTATTCTATTTCTTTTATAATTTCATTAGGATTTGTCAATTTAACTCCATGCTTATTAGGTTTAGTAGCAATATCTCTACAGATCTCAGCAAACTCATCAAATGTAATATCATAGTTGATTTGTTTTGCTAAGCAATATAACCCAACCACCTGAGGAATCATCCAACTAGCAGATCCTAAGTTGTTCTCATATACATAATCATCGACTGTGTACTCTAGTGGTCTTACTTTATCCGCTTCGATAATATGCGGTAATATATCAGACTGAGCATGTCCATGCGGTACAAAATTTTCAATATCTGTATTTGGTTTAATAGGATCTAATTTATATGCATAATTAAATTTGCTCATAGCATTAGGTGAATCTATAATCTCCACCCCTAATTTCCCAAAGCTATTACGCAATTTCTCTAATTCTTTTTTAGACCTTAATCTAATATCATTATCTTTTATTTGATCAATAGCCTCTTCTAGAGAAGTAGACATACCAACAGCAACAATATCTTCACCATCTTTTATTCTAGCTAAGATTTTCTTCAAGGCTCTTATCTTATTTACAGTTTCTCCGCCTTGTCCTATATTATTATCATCTCCGCATCCGTAATATACTAAATCTACATTTGGCGCAACACTTAGTACTCTATCAGCGACAGCATATCCATGAAAATGACAACACTCTGGATCGCTAGACAGCCCATTATATTCTATCTTCTTACCTTGGAATGCTTGATGCACTAAATTGAATGGACTATCAATATAAGCAACCTTGATGCCTCTACCATCAATATTATCTCGATGTAATAGCTCTAGGTTATTATCCTTATAATCTTTTGCATTTTGTATTAATAATTCTGGATCAAATCCCTTAGGCAACTTATCTTTTGTCGGCCATTTTGTCTGAGAACTAAAAGGAATTCTCATTAAATGGTCTACTGGTACATTAGATAAATCCATCTTAGACAAATCTGCGAAAATAAATCCCCAAACAAACTCATCAGTAAAGAACTGCTCAGCTAAAGCATTTCTAGCATGCTCATCTACATTTGGATCATTTATCATATTGACAATATCTTGAAAACTCTTGCCAGTTTGTAAAAAATTTTTAGCATTGTCTTTACAATATGTATTGTATAAAACTTTCAATTCTTCTAGACGTTTACTATCCATAAATCTAACCCCCCTTAAAACGCATCGACGATATGTCTAATCTCATGCTCAGCATCTCCTAGTACAGATATTGCATCGAATCGGCATGGCGAATTCATTTTCTTATGTGTGATTAGATATAATGTCGCCACATTATGAATCTTGAATTGCTTTCGCTCATCGATCGCCTCTAGTGGATCACCAAATTGTCGAGAAAATCTACCTTTTACCTCGACGAACACTATATAGTCGCCGTCTTTCGCAATGATGTCTATCTCTCCTACTTTATTCTTGTAGTTAGTCTCAAGTATGGTGTACCCTTTCTTCTTCAGATAATTTTGTGCTATTATTTCGCACTTCTTTCCGTAACTATGCGGATCCATTCTTCTTCTCCTATAATTTTCTTTAGAAAACTCATTCTATGTATAGGTGTGATACCATGAGCTTTAATACCCTCAATGTGCCTCTTAGTACCATATCCAACGTTATTCTCGAAGTCGTAGTTCGGATACATTTTAGCATAATCTTCCATCATTCTATCTCGATATACTTTCGCCACGATTGACGCACAAGCAATAGCATAACTCGTAGCATCGCCCTTTATTATCGACATTTCGTTAGGTGCAATATTTAATTTCACCGCATCTACTAGCAATAAATCAGGTTCAATTGTGAGTTTATCATATGATTCTTTCATACATTCTTTAGTCGCATTTAGGATATTAATCTCATCGATTCTATCTTGATCACGAAGAGAGATTGACACAGCAGTTGCTTTCGCCAATATTTCATCATATAATCTTTCACGATTCTTCTTAGTGACAGCCTTGCTATCATATACACCATCAATCATCTCATCATATGGCATAATGACACAAGCAGTTACCACAGGTCCAGCGAGCGGTCCACGACCAACTTCGTCAATTCCCGCAATGAGTTTGATCTCGTCAGTTAAAAGAGATCTATCATGTTCAAAAATTTTTGTTGTATCTATCATGTACTAACGCTCCAAATCATTAATACTAGAATAATCGGCAAGAACACTTTGTCTAAATTCTTCAAAATCTAACGGTTTAATTTGTAATCCAGCTAAACATGTAACTGATATAGGTAGAAAAAATTTCTTTGCAGTATCTACCGCTATAACTTTTACTCTCAAATTATCGAATGTTATATTTTGAAGATTGTCATATCCAATACAAGATAAATACTCCAAATTTTCTTTTGAATTAAGTTTTACTAAAAATGCATTTCCTTTCATCTCTTTATCCTTTTATTCAAGACAGATCTTACCGAGTTTGCCTGTACGAAAATCTCCAAGAAGAAGTCTACCAGCACGCTCTAGGTCAATTTCTCCACCTTTAATTATACAGCCACGCTTCTTTCCAATGAGTTCTAAAATCTCTAAATCTGTAGTATTATCATCGTACGATATACCATATCTAGTAGAAAGACATTCTTTTAAGCGAAGTCTAGCAATCAACCTTTTTCCAACTTCAATAAGGTTCAACACTTCATCTTTTACTGATCCTACGAATGCGAGATTATACGCATTATCTTCATTATCAAATGTTGGCAACAATACTCCCGGAGTATCCATTACTTCGATATTGTTGTCTATCTTGATCCACTGTTTGCTACGAGTAACACCTGCCTTGTTTCCTGTTACGGCTCTACCTTTATTGCATAGATTATTTACTATTGTAGACTTACCAGAATTTGGCACACCAAGTACCATAGCGCGAAGAATAAAGTTTACTTGATTTGCTTTGTTCTTATTAAGGCGCTCAGAGAAAATCTTCTTAATTTCACTTATTATAATCTTCGCATTACCACTAATAGTGGCATTCATGCTGACACATGAATGTCCAAGCGAAGTAAAGTATGCCTTCATCTTCTCAATATCGGTTTTATCTACTGTATCTGCCTTATTTAATACAAAGATTATAGGTTTTCCTTTCACCACTTTAACGAACTCAGGATTGATACTACTCTTTGGGCATCTCGCGTCTACAACGTAAATGAAACAATCGCAGAGTTTACTATCACTCTGCATTTGCTTCAACGTCTTATTCATATGTCCCGGAAACCAATTAATCATCATTCTCTCCTATGTATCTTCTATCAACATTATTGCTACTCATTTTCATTGATATATTTCAAAAAATCTTTATATTCATAACTAAAGATCAACTTTTGATATTCGTCTTCTAATTTTTTAGATATTATAACAGGAATTATTAATTCTAAAAAGAACAGTGTAATAATTATCGCAATTAAAATATTTAAAAATATTGTATCATAAACATAACATAAAATTCCAACTATTATCATCAGTGTGATATACAAAAACAATAATATAGTAAACAATTTTTTATTTAGAGCTAACATTTCACGATTTTTAATCGTTTTATTAAACAATTCTATATCATTTTCTTTTATTTCGCTTAGTTCAACACTGGTTTGTACTCCGAAATATTTAGCATACTCCAATGCATTTATCTCATTATTAAATTTTATAAACTCCTTAAATGTATATCCATTTATTAATTGCTGTTTTTCTTTATTTAATTTGCCAACTTTATAGATAAAATAAACTATCATACCAACTTCAAGTATTGAAGTTATTATAAACACAATATCTAACGCTAGCAGTATCCCAAGCTTATCCACCAAAACACCATGAATAATTAAATAAGACATATATACAATAAACGAGATTATGAATACTAAAAAAGTAATTTTTGTGTCTCTTTTGTTCTTTATTATCTTATCATATCGCTCTTGTTGATCTGGCTGTCTTGTCATAAATTTTTTCATATTTATCAACCTATTTCATTAAATCTGGTCTATTCTTTTTAGTAGTCTCGAGAGATTGCTCTGCTCTAAATTCTGCAATTTTCTTATGATTACCGCTAAGTAATACCTCGGGTACTGCCATATCTCTGAATACCGCAGGACGAGTATATTGATTATACTCTAATAATCCATTAGTAAAACTCTCTTCTTCTGTACTCTCTTCTCTAATCACTCCGGGTATTAGACGGATAATAGAGTCCGCTACTACCATGGCAGGCAACTCCCCACCGGTCAACACATAATCACCTATTGATAATTCTTCGATATTAAAATAATCTATCACTCGCTGATCAATACCCTCATAATGTCCACAAATCATAATTAAATGTTCTTCAGTAGACATTTCTTTTGCCATGCTTTGGTTGAAGACTCTACCTCTAGGCGACATATATATAATTCTACTTTTATCAGTCTTCACACTCTCAATCGTACGAAAAAGTGGTTCACAAAGCATTACCATTCCTGCACCACCGCCGAATGGTTCGTCATCACACTTGTAGTGAGGAGGATTAGCAAAATCACGAATATTAATCACATTAATCTCAATCTTGCCATCTTCGACCGCTCGTTTGATTATGCTTTCTTTTAGTGGACTAAACATCTCAGGGAAAAGCGATAAAATATCTATTCTCATACTTTCATATCCTCAAAAGTTTGTTGGTTGATTACGAAAGAATTTTTCTCTCTATTAAATACGATTATATCCTCTACATATGGTATACTATACGATACAGCACCACAGCGAATGGTAAGAATTACACTCGCCCCATAATCATCATAATCCACCATTTCACCTATTTTTTCGTTATTTTCATTGACAACATCATGCCCAATAAGATCGCTCAGGTATAATTTATCTTTCATTAAATCATATTCATCTCTATCAATATATACTGACTGATTTCTATATTTCTCTGCATCATCAATAGTAGCAATTATGTCAATATATACAGCATATGCATCATTATTAAGACTCTGTACGCGTTGAATATTCGCACTAATTCGTTTATCTGTCATATATATGTGTTTAAATTTAGACATTCCTTCATCTAGGAAACAAACTATCTTCACTGCACCTTTCACACCATGTGGACGTACAATTTTACCTATTTCTAATAAATTCATATTACCTCTAAAACTAGAAAAGCGGGTTAAAAACAACCCGCCATTCTTACTTCTCGTCAAATTTGATTACTAATCTTTCTTTCCCGCCAGTAGATCTAACCACTGTACGAATAGCATTGGCAATGCTACCACCTCGACCGATGACATTGCCCAAGTCTTTGGCATCAACCTTGACCTTAAAAACCTTAGTCTTACCTTGATTCTCAGCTGTAATCTCCACTACCTCTGGGTTGGATACTAGATTTTTAACAATGTACTCTAACATCTCTTGCATAATTTACTCCTTATGCTTTTTTCTTTTTCTTATTATTAGTCTTAGGCGCGCTATTGCCCTTTACTTCGATAACGCCAGCTCTTTGAAGAAGAGTCTTAGCTGTCTCAGTAGGTTGAGCACCATTCTTTAGCCATTTCTCAGCTAATTCGTTGTTGATCTTGATCTCAGCTGGGTTAGTTAGCGGATTATAAGTACCAATTTGTTCAATATACTTACCATCTCTAGCCACTCTAGCATCAGCTACCACCACACGGTAGAATGGAGACTTCTTGTCGCCCAAACGAGTTAATCTAATCTTAACTGCCATAATTTTCTCCTTTTTTATTCTTTACAACATTTACAAGCCATACACTGCGTAAATAATTCTTTTACAAAAAGGATGATTGCAACGCTGTAAAGTCTTTTCGCTTTACATTATAACACGTTATTTTTTATTTGTAAAGGGTTTTTATTAAATTTCTTAAAATTTTTCTAAAATAGAATTCTTATTAGTTGACAGATATGCAATATTGTGCTAAATTTACAATTAATAAAAGAGGTGCAAACATGGAAAGACAAGAAAAAAATCTAATCTCACGCGTAACAGAAAAATCAATAGAAAACGATTTGAGAAACTACATTGGAGAAATTGAATTATTAAATAAAAACTTGGACAATCTCAAAACATTCATCACTACTATTAATTTTAGTAAGCATGAGACTAAAGCAACCATCGATACTTATAATCGTGCAATCAGTATATATGATCATATTGCTAATAAATTCAGTACCTTGAGAAATTTGCTTCAGTTGTACAAAGTTTATTTCAAAGCTTACAATCTTGAATCTCTAAATTTACTATTCGAAGAATTTAAAAGAAAGTGTAAAAATTTGAGTGATAGAATTGATAGATTGGAGACTAAGGAAATTGAGACCTTATTTAGTCGTACTCCAGCAGCGAAAGAAATCAAAATGACAGCTATTAATGAATAAATAAAAATACGCAGACAACTGCGTATTTTATTTTGTCCCATGAGTTTCTTCATCATGGCTATCTTTCCTCTGTACACCTTAGGATTTTTGTCGATTCATAACGTTCGCTATGTATGCGATACTAAGAACCCATTAGCTTTCGCATGATCGCAGAGCGCCCTCCGAAAGCTTTTGGATTCTTCATCATGCGCATCATTTCTTTTGATTGATTGAATTGTTTAATTAGTTGATTCACATCACTAACCTGCACACCTGCACCCTTAGCAATGCGTTGACGTCGAGATCCATTAATAATACTAGGATCTTCTCTCTCTTTCACTGTCATTGATTGAATAATAGCTTTATTCTTCTCTAGCATTTTGTCATCAATTTGGTCTTCGATTTGTTTTAGCTTGCCTCCAATTCCAGGCATCATGGATAGTACAGTCTTTAGTCCACCCATTTTTTTCAAAGAATTAACTTGTTCGATGTAGTCGTTTAGGTCAAAACTATTCTCTCTAAACTTTCGCTCCATTTCTTGAGCCATCTTTTCATCTACTGCCTCTTGAGCCTTGTCGATAAGAGTCAATACATCTCCCATACCTAATATTCTAGATGCCATACGATCTGGATAGAACGGTTCTAAGTCTGTCAACTTCTCGCCCACACCTACGAATTTGATAGGCTTACCAATAACAGAACGAATAGATAACGCAGCACCGCCACGAGTATCACCATCTGTCTTGGTTAGTACTACACCTGTAACATCTAATGCATCATTGAATGCCTTAGATACCGCTACTGCTTCTTGACCTATCATTGCATCAATTACGAGCAATATTTCTGTAGGATCAATTGCTTTCTTAATATCCTTTAGTTCATCCATTAATTTCTCATCGATCTGAAGTCTACCAGCAGTATCGATAATCACTGTATCTAGAGCGAACTTCTCTGCATAGGCGATTGCTTCTTTAGTAGTCTTCACAGGATTCTGTGTACCACGCTCGAATACATCTATTTGAATAGATTTCCCTAGTACTTTTAGTTGATCAATAGCAGCAGGACGATATACATCACATGCTACCAACAATGGTTTCTTGCCTTCTTTCTTGAGTTTCAATGCGAGTTTACCTGACAAAGTAGTCTTACCACTACCCTGAAGTCCACACATCATAATAACTGTAGGTGGCTTAGGACTAACATTGAGTTTTTGATTATCTCCACCCATAAGTGTGGTCAATTCATCACGAACGATTTTGATTACTTGCTGAGTAGGAGTAAGACTCTTGAGAATCTCTTCGCCCTGCGCTAGTTCACTGACCCTAGCACAAAAATCCTTCGCAACAGTAAAATTAACATCTGCCTCGAGAAGGGCTACACGAATCTCTCGCATTGCTTCCTTAATCTCAAGAGCAGTTAATTTGCCATGCTTAGTCATTTTGCTAAATATATGGTTTAGCCTTTCACTCAAATTTGAAAAAAATGCCATTTAGTTGTCCTCCAATAATGCAATAATCTCTAACCTTGTCGCCATATCTATTTGACTTAACTCTTTGCTTTCTATAATAGCCTTTAACTTCTCATCACGAGCGATAAAGCCTAATCTTTCTTCCATGTTCTTAAGAGCATTGAATGATGAGTCAAGAGCATCTTTTACTGCCTGTCTACTGATATTTAATTCTTCACTCACTTCGGCTAACGATAAATTATTATCTACATACATATCTAAAATATTCAGTTGTCTATCGGTCAGCATCTTGCCATAATATTTCATCAGTATTGCGATCTCGACACGCTCTTCAATATTCATATTATCCCTTCTTATAAATTTTTTTCTTAAAATTTTCAAAAATAGGTTCAAAGAAATCTACTAATTTTATTGATCTTCCTATTTCATCTATATTTGCCCATATAACACTTTGATTTTCATCTGGTTTTACTTTTAGCGGCTGGTCATCATCAGCCTCTAACAGAAAATCAATATCCAAGTGAGTATGTGCCGAAATAAACTTTCCGCGTTTAAAATGTGCTTTGGTTGGTCCTGTCCAGATCGAAAAGATATTATGACTGATTGGCGTTGCTTTTATTCCAGTTTCTTCTTCTACTTCTCGTAATGCAACGGATAGGCAATCAGTCTCTCCATCTAAATGTCCACCTGGAAAAATATAACCACCCATGATATTATGATAAACTAATAAAATTTTATTTCTATCTTTATTTAAAACCCAAGCAGAAGCGCATAGATGTCCAAAAATGTTTTCCCTTGTCAGTACATCATCAAAAGTATTGATAAATCTTAGAAAATATTCTTTATCCCTTTCTTCTTGCTCACAAGATGGTTGGAATTTCTCTATTTTTTCAATAATATCTTTCATAATTACCTACATTAATATCTTCTCTACAAATCTCTCAGCATCGAAGACCTCGAGATCATCTACTCCTTCACCGAATCCAGTGAATACGATAGGAACTTTGAGATCATTGATAATAGGATATACTACGCCACCCTTGGCTGTACCATCAAGTTTGGTGAGAATAATACCATCAATATTCACACTATCCTTAAATGCCTTGACCTGAGCAATAGAGTTCTGTCCAATAGAAGCATCTAGTACTATTAGGTTTAGTTTCTTTGCCTCAGGATATTCACGATTAGTGATATTGTTGATCTTCTCTAATTCTTTCATTAGATTAGTCTTAGTGTGTAGTCTACCCGCTGTATCGACAATCAATACATCGTGGTCTTTAGCCTTCATACTAGCAATAGCATCAAATACGACCGATGCAGAGTCTGCACCTTCACCTTGCTTTACTATCTTAGTCTTGAGTCGGTCTGCCCACATATTGAGTTGTTCGGTAGCAGCCGCACGGAATGTATCTCCTGCGGCTAACAATACCGATTTCTTATTATTAATGAAATACTTAGTCATCTTAGCAATAGAAGTAGTCTTGCCTACTCCATTCACTCCTACGACTGTAATGATTAACGGATAATCAAACTCAAACTTAGTCACATTTAGTTTCTCGATTAGAATTCGTTTAAGTTCTTCTTGCGCCTTGTCCGACTCTTTGATTAATTTAGCCTTACAAGTATCCCTTAATTCATCCATGATATCCATTGCAGTCTCTATTCCCATATCGCTGGATACTAAGATAGACTCTAGTTCATCATAAAAGTCATCATTTAGTTCAGTTTTCTTAAATGTATATTTTAGTTTCTCAAAAAACTTTTTGAATATTCCCATGTTTGCTCCATTATACTAAATATTGTGTGTGTTTACTTTGTATTACCAAAAGTATTGTTCTTGACCATAATTTCGTATTTATCTATCATTCTTAGCATAGCAATATCATCTGGATGAGCTAGCATTCTAGCCTCATCAATAGTCACCCATTTTATTTCCGTCGATTCATCAGAGATTTCAAACTCATAGACATCGGTTAAAAATAGAAAATTAATATCAAAATGATAATGTGGTGGTTCGTTCTTTTTTACACTGCCGGGATTCTTACAAAACGATATATCAAAAAGTCCTCCACCCACCAAAGTCAAGTTGGTCAACCCTGCTTCTTCATAAATCTCTCTTTTGGCAACTTCTAAACAATTTGGATTATCATCGCAGTGCCCTCCAAATTGAAACCACATATCTAATGATTTATGATGATTTAATAAAATATTTCCTTCTCCATCTCCGATAAAGCCACCAGCGGTAATATGCCCATAGAAGTTATGACGAGAAAAGCAATCTGAATAATTTTCTAGAAAGTCAACTATTTTTAACTTGCTTTTCTCTTCGTGTTTATCGAAACACTTATGACCTTTGATTTGTTTCACTAAGTCAAACATATTCCTCCTAATTAGCATTGACTGCTTTTACTGCCTCTGCTAGTTTTACTGATACGATCTTACTTACACCCTTTTCTTCCATTGTTACACCATACAATGAATCTACTACTTCCATAGTAGGCTTACGGTGAGTAATAACTATGAATTGAGTATCATTACTAAAGCTCTTCACGTACTTAGCACATCTATCAATATTCGCATCATCTAGCGCCGCCTCTATCTCGTCTAAGAAACAGAATGGCATTGGCTTCAATTTTAGTATTGCGAACAATATCGCGATCGCTGTCATAGTCTTCTCTCCACCGCTCAAAAGTGTAATATTAGATACTGCTTTACCAGGTGGTTGAGCTATAATGTCTACACCAGCGGTCAAAGGATCGTCGCTAGGTAGAAGTTCCAGTCTAGCATTACCACCACCGAAGAGTTCTTTAAACACCTTAGTGAAATTCTCTTGAATCTTCACGAATTCAGCATTAAATTGCTCTAACATCTCTGCTGATAAATCTTTAATAATTCTTACCGCATCTTCTTCGGCTTTTCGTAGATCTTCGATCTGAGCATTCATCTCTTCGTAACGAGCACCTTCAGTCTTGTACTCTTCGATAGCATTAATATTCACATATCCTAGAGCAGTGATTTGATTCTTCATACGACTGATCTGAATCATTGTTTCTTTGATATCGAATTCTTCGCCCTGATCTTTGAACTTCAAGCAATCATTGTATGTCAATTCATATTCTTCGAATATACGCTCCTGCATTGTTTCGATCTCGATGTCAACTTTCTGTAATCTAGTTTCCTCTTGGAAGATCTTGTTATTCATCTTAGCGATATCGTTTGAGATAGTAGTTTTCTTGTCGTCTAGTTCTTTCAATTCATTCATTAGGCTCTGCTTGAATTCATCGAACTGAGCGAGTTTGTTATTAAGTTCATCTAGCTCTGCTCTAATCTCACCTACACCATTTTCATCTTCGGCAGATTTATTTAGTATCATTGCTTCATCATATAATTTCTGCTGACCATTTATTTCGTTTTTGAGTTGTGAGATTTGCTGTTCCGTACTAGTTAATTGTGAGATATTTGATTCAATATCTTTATCCAAAGCACGAATTTTCTCTTCAGTAGATGCTATCATTACTTTTACGCTAGTCAATCTTTCTTGATACTCTTCACGCTTGGACTTTAGTTCTTCGTATGCATTCTTGTTATTCTCATTGAACTCTCCAACCTTAGCCTGAGTGGCATTGTAATCCATCTCTATTTGGTCTATTGAATTAATCTTCTTAATTAACTCATCTACAACCGCTTGAGCAACTGTCATCTGACTCTTCACTGAGAAAATATTTTCTTCAATGTTGAGTAGATTTTGATTAGCATTTTCTAGTTTGGTATTATTAGTATAATAATCGCTATTCACCCTTTGTAATTCAGTATTAACACTTGCTAGTTCTGTCTTCAACCCAGTAGTGTCGTTAACCAACTTCTCATACTCGGTGTTGGCTGTATTTAGTTCTTTGTTCTTAGACTCAATATTAGCCTTTAGATTCTTGATCTCGTTTTCTTTACCGAGAAGTGAACTATCATTACTCTTCTTGCTACCACCAGACAGGCTACCTTGTGGCGAGAACACCTCTCCATCAAGTGTTACTATTCTAAATGAGTAATTGCTCTTCTTCGCGAGGTTCACAGCGTTATTGTAATTATCACACACCACAGTAGATCCTAACAAACTATCAACAATAGACTTGTACTGACTATCTACTTTCACTAAATCACTAGCAATACCGAAACAACCAGCAGAATCTAAATATTTCATATCATTAGGACTGAGCCTTCTAGCCTTCACCGCACTAATTGGCAAGAATGTAGCACGACCAGAATTATTGTCTTTTAGATAATTGATAAGTACTTTAGCATCATCTTCATCTTGTGTAACTATATTCTGAATACTACCACCTAATGCGATCTCTATCGCAGTTTGGTACTTGCTGTCTACTGATATTATATTAGCCACTACACCTTTGATAGCCTTACTAATGGTAGGATTTTTCTTACTTTCTTGCATGAGTCTTTTTACTGCATATTGATAACCTTCATAGTCCATCTGCATATTTGATAAGATGTTCATTCTGTTGGTATCATTTGATATGCTGGTCTTGAGGGCATATATCTCGCTAGACTTCTCTTCAATCTCTGCATTGAGATCAGCGATCTCAGCATTTAGTTTTGATTGTTCTGATTCTAACTTATTTTTCTTATCCATTAGAGACTGAACAACTTTTGACAATTCATCATTAGCCGATTTTATTTCTGCTAATTGAGTATTGAGAATATCTAATTTCTCTTGATCAGTCTTTAGATTTTCTTGCATTGTATCGCGCTTAGCAATATATGATGCTAGATTAGTCTTGATATCTGTAAGTTTTGATAAATTATCAATGATATTTCTCTGATTTTCTTCTTTCTCGCCTTCGTTCTTAGTTAGTTCATCAATGAGTTTCATATACTCATCAGCGATCTGCTGAGCATCACGATTGAGTTGCGCTAGCGACTTAGTCTCTTTCTCCCTCAATGCCTTGGCACTATCTACTAATGCTGAGCGTTGCTTATAGTCCATCTCATAAGCATTAAGTTGAGATGATAGCCTATCTAATTGCTCTTTCAAGTGTCTAGTCTGTTCATAAAGGATACGACTATCACTTTGTTTTTTCTCCAACGCTACAGTATTAGTAAGTACCTTCTCATGTATTTCAGTAGCGCGTCTATCTAATTGATTAATTTCGTTCAATGCTTTGTCGTACTTGGCTTGTTCAGTTTCAATGCTATTAGTTAGCACATTAAGATTATCTCTATATCCCGCCAACTTAGTATTGATCTCTTCTTTAGTCTGAGCGGCATGATCGTATTGATAAATATATGCATTAATCTCAAGAGTCTTTAGTTGATCTCTATATTCAAGATATTTCTTCGCATCTTCACTCTGACGCTTCAATGGTCCAAGTCTACGCTCCACTTCAGTCAAAATATCAGTAGCACGACTTAGGTTATCTCTTACATGGACTAGACGATTTTCAGTCTCTACCTTACGTGCCTTGTATTTGGCAATACCAGCAGCCTCTACAAATATAGAACGACGCTCTTCTGGCTTGGACTGAATGATCTCTTCTACTCTACCTTGTCCTATAATAGAATAACCATCTTTACCAATACCGCTATCATATAGAATATCACGAATATCTTTTAGCCTGCAAGGTTTACGATTAATCATATATTCGCTCTCGCCACTACGATACAATTTACGAGTAAGCACTACTTCATCGTATTCTACATTAAACCATTTATTAGTATTATCAAATATCAAAGATACTTCACAAAAACTAAGTTTCTTTCTCTTCTCCGTACCAGCAAAAATAACGTCTTGCATTGACTTACCACGCAAGGCTTTGCTTGACTGTTCACCGAGTACCCAACGGATAGCATCACTAACATTAGATTTGCCACAACCATTCGGTCCTACGATACCTGTAATACCACCATCGAAATTAATATGCGTGGTATCTGCGAATGACTTGAATCCAGTCATCTCTATTTCTTTAAATGTTATCATACGTTCCCCATTTATGTAGATACAATCTACCAAATTTATCTACATTATAGCAAAAAACCGACTAAAACACAAAGGATTTTAATAATATATTTTCATTTTACTAAAATAAGCATTTAGTTCATTATATCTAGTATAGACTTGACAAGAATTGAAAGCATTATTATAATGAGTATACTAAAAGGAAAAATATAATGATACAGAAACTAATTGCACGATATCGTGATAAAAAAATAGAGAAAGAAAAGAACAAACCTAAATATTATGTAAACGAATTGTATGTTGGCGAATTAATACAAATCGTTGATAAGAAATACGTAGGTCCATATACAAATACAACATATAAAATTAAGAAAAAGTTTGCCATTCTTACACTTAATGGGTTCTCTTCCTTTCGCCATATTAAATCTGGAGAGATCATGCATAGTACTCTTACATCACCTATAGGAGATTTCGCTATTAATAGAGAAATGAAATTTCGTGAAAAATGCCCTATTCTACTTAGAAGACTCGGACTAGATGACAATACTAAACTTAGTGAAAACGTAATAGTCTCCATTGAAGAGGGATTAAATAATGGTAGTTTAGCACACCTTCATGGAGCAGATGGTATAATATTTTAAATGCTAAATAAATAATTTTCTTCGCTATCGCTTAAATATCTAGTGTGAAAAAAACACTCATATTGAGTGTTTTTTATTATTTTGTCTAACAATTTTCGCGAGAGAATTGTTTTCTTGAATATTATTGTGCGTCAATATAGTTAATTGTAATCTTATACTCATCTACACGATCGTCAACATAGAATGATAAGTCAGTTAAATCGGCTACTTCTTCGCCATTGATAGTAATAGAATCTAGATCGCCAAAATAAGCCTTAATATAATCTGAGTAATCAAAATCGGAACCTTTTTCAACAGCAAGTATAGATTGCAACACTATACCCTGTCCTTCATCATATTCAACTACAAGCTTAGCATATCCATCATCGGCTACGAATTTAGCATATAAATCCAAATCATAAGAAGGATACTTCGCCATATTTGTAACATTAGCCAAGATAGTCATATCTTCATCTAAATATAATGTGATGGTAGCATTATGTGCATCAATGTTCCATGGAAGCACATTCTCTAAACTAAAATCAACATCTGTATTGAAAGCAATATTTCCAATATAGTCATCATATCCATCAATATGTAAATACATGTCCGATGATGGAGTATCGCTAGTAATGTAGTCTGAAAAATCAGTTGGCATCAAACTAGGATCATAATCTTGAGTATAATCATTCTCAAAGCTATTGATTGTAGAACCGCTGATACCTATAGTACCACTACCTGGTAAGTCCATATCAGCAGTATTCATAGTTCCATTAATTTCCATAGAAGTATTGGCAGTATATGTTAACATTTGTGTCTCTGTGAATGAGATCTCTAATGTAGCATTCATATCGGCATCCATACTCACACCATTCATTGACATACTCATATCTTCTATACTCAAATTAGCAGAGAAAGTATATACTCCATCTTCTAACTCAATATCACAACTAGCCTGCACAACATCACTATTCACACTACCATCTGCAACAAATGTATCTAAAACATATCCAGTAGCAGCGTCCTTGAATGCCTCTAATGTAGTAGCATCACCAGCCACAGACACTAAATCAAATCCATCCATGCTATCGCTTAAATCTTGATACTCATGCTTAGCATGATCAGCACTAATATTGTATGCTCTCTTTTCCTCTGTATCATATGTATAAAGAGTATAATCCGCATTATTCTTCTTGATATATTCGGCTTCATCTATCACATACTCATCAGTGGCACTTTCTTTTTCTTCATAGATATTATAGCCTTCACCTTCTGCTGTATAACCTTTCTGATTTCTCTCGTAGGTTTCAACCGCAGAAGTTGGCATCATAGATTGAATTGTTGTAAGTATTTCTTCACTTAGTCCGCTATTGCTGAAATCATATGTCATATTAGTCTTGGTATAAGATTCGCTAATAATAGACTTACCCTCTACTAGATCATTACCAGCTAGAGATCTCATCGCTACGAATGCTTGATCTTTCTCAGCGACTGTAAGATCATCAGGATCTCCAGCATCACATGCTACGAAAGCGAACATTGATGGAACAATCATCGCACCAGCAAGTGATAAACTTAAAATTTTTGATTTTAATTTCCCTTTCATAATTACTCCTTTTATTATATAATGAATTAAATTCAAATTTGTTAAATAGTTATGCAAAATTACCAATCTTACGAAAATTCACAAACTTGATTATTCATTACAATAATTTTAATTCTATCAAATTACAAAGTCAAACAATTTGTTGAAAATTTAGAATATTTAATAAATTTTGTCAATACGAATATAAAAAAGCCATATGTTGTATGGCTTTTTATTCTTGAGTTTCGCTTTTATTTATCAACTCTAATAATTCATTTTCGTTGACTATTCTAATGCCTAATTCTTTAGCTTTGTCTAACTTGCTACCCGCATCTTCGCCTACTATTACTAGATCCGTCTTCTTACTAACACTGCCTGTAACATTTGCACCGAGATTCATAAGAATCTTAGTAAGTTCTGGACGAGTAAAGTTACTTAAAGATCCTGTGAGCACTACCGTCTTATTAGTAAAATGTGGATTAGTACTAGTAGTATCACTCTCATTAATCTTCACACCTAACTCAAACAATTTCTCGATATTATATAGATTGTCTTCATCTCTAAAGTACTCTATGATGCTATTGGCCACGATCTCACCTACATCATCAATATTAGTAAGTTCTTCAATAGTCGCATTCTTGATATCTTCTAGAGTTGGATAACGTTTGCTCAATACGAACGAAGTCTTTTTACCTATATTCATGATACCGAGCGAGAATATAAAGTTCGCCCAATCCATTGATTTACTGTTCTCTATACTATCTAGTAAATTGCCAATTTTTTTATCTTTAAATCCTTCTAATCCCACTAACTTGTCTGCAGTCAAAGTATATAATTCGTATGGATAAGCAATATTATACATTTTATGTAGAGCGATCAAAGTCTTCTCGCTAAGTCCTTCGATATTCGCAGCATCTCGAGATGCAAAGTGAGTCAACCTATCAATTATTTGTTCACGACAACCTTTATGATTCACACAAAATAAATTCGGCCCTATTCGTGTAAGTCTACTCTCACAACTAGGACAATACTCTGGAGATATAATCTCTACAGCATTATCAGATTTTTCAGCTAACCCCATGACTTCAGGTATTACTTCATTACTACGACGAACAAATATACGGCTATTAATGCTAATCTGTTTGCGTTCAATATCTTGTGTATTATTTAGAGTAGCCCTACTAACAGTAGCTCCCGCTAGTTCGATTGGATCCATTATAGCGATAGGTGTAATTTTACCCGTACGACCCACCTGCCATACTACATCTAACAATGTGGTAGATAACTCGATTGCCTTGAATTTCCATGCCATTGCCCACTTAGGAAATTTGTTAGTATACCCTATATCATCTCGAACACTACAATTATTTACCTTGATCACCATACCATCTATCATAGTGTCTAGTAAATCTTTTATCTCAACGACGTGCTCGATTTCTCTTTTTGCCTCTTCTAGCGAACTAATAATTTTGAAATAACTATCAGTCTTGAATCCTTGGGTCTTGATAAATTCATTCATCTCCATTTGAGAACTAAACTCTCTACCTTCTATCAAAAGTACATCATAACAAAAATAATCTAACTTTCTCTTCTCTGTCTCTCTCGGATCTAGATTTCTCACAGCTCCTGCTACTCCATTTCTAGGATTCTTGAGTGGAATATCAGCAGTCTTATTGTACTCTTCGAAGTTAGAGTTAGTCATCATACATTCGCCCTGTACCAATAGTCTCCCCTGATATGGAATAGTGAGCGGAACAGATCTAATAGTCTTGACTTGAAGCGTTACGTCTTCGCCGATCGCACCATTACCACGTGTAGTCGCCTGATAATATTTACCATTAAGATATTCGATGACTACTTTGAGTCCGTCATACTTGTATTCCATAGAAAAACTAACATCAGGATTGCCTGTTGCTTTTCGCATATCTAATATCCATTTCTCTAGATCTTCGTAGTCCTTTACTTTGTTTAGACTATATAGTGGTACTTCGTGCTTATGTTTTTTGAACCCTTCTAGCACGAAATCCCCCACTCTACCTGTTGGAGAATTAGGAAGAGAATATCCCAACTCTTTCTCCAAATCTACCAATTCATAATAAAGTGCGTCATACTCTGCATCTGAGATAGTCGGATTGTCATAAACATAATAATTTTTATTATGCTTATTGACTTCCTCTGTTAGCCACTCTAATCGCTTCTTTTTATCCATTAATTTAATCCTTAAATTCAATAGGTGCGTAGTCAAGAGATAATGTCTTCTCTCCTACAACATCAAATTTAATCTTCACACAGTGATTACTAGAATTCGGTGTTACTTCTACGATTTCTCCATCGCCAAACTTAGGGTGAGATACTTTCGCTCCTACTTTGATCTTCGAAAAATCAATAGCTTTTTTCTCTACTGTATCTTTACTAAATGTATAATTAAAAGTCTTACTATTATTTGATTGTAATGTATTCATATTTCCTCCAAAATTTTTATAGCCAATATTATTTTGACTTTGATTGTAATGATTATTATATGCTCCGAAATTAGAATTTATTTGTCGCTCTTTCGCTAGATCCAATTCGTACAAGAATCTAGACTTCACAGAATAATCTCGCTTACCATACAAGAATCTAGATGAACTACTAGTAAGGAAGAGATCCTTCTTCGCTCTGGTTACAGCTACATACATAAGTCTTCGCTCTTCTTCTAGATCATCTTTGTCATCACGAGTAATTGGGAAGATCTTCTCTTCACAACCTACTACGAAAACTGTATCGAATTCTAATCCCTTAGCACCATGTACTGTGGCTATAAGTCGGATCGTAGCCATGTCGTTCTGTGGGCCAAGGAGGT
>JAZOUZ010000053.1:0-1692 GCA_045658505.1 Candidatus Onthoplasma sp.
GGCTACGATCCGACTTAATTAGTAACAATAAAAAATCAGCCAACCCCTAATCTCCTATCTGACACAATATCTGATTCGCTAAACTCAATTTTAATGGTCGGATCATACATGATTGTGGGTTTCCTGCTTATTCAAATAATAAAAACAACTAACATTATAAATACAATATGTAGTGTATTTAGTAATATATGTAGTGAAAATATAGTATCGAGTATAATTACCGGATTAATTGAAATTACTCATGGATCCATTGCTCTTAGCGCGACTGATCTATCTCTAATATGGAAAACTATTATCACCTCTACAATGATCGCTTTTGGAGGACTATCTATTCTATTGCAAAGTATAACTTTTATAAAACAATTAAGAATTCCAACCAAGACATTAGTATTACAAAAAACTACTCAAGCAATGCTCGCTTTTAGCATCAGTATCCCTCTTGCATATTTGATATTATAATTTACTAAAAAAGTTTGACAAACAAAACTTAGTGCTCTATAATTATTATAAGAGGTATATATGAATTTGAAAAAATTTGAATTTCAGCACAGAGATACAGCTATGCTAAAAAAAGACATCGCATATAGATTTGTATTTGCTCTTTTATTTCTATCCATAGGAATATGGCAGGCAGCTACAATGTTTATCAGCATTTATTATGATAACATATCAATCGCTATGATCGTATCTAGTTTGTTTGTATTAATATTATCTATGCTCATGTTCTTCTGCTCTATCATGTATACATTTAAGAATTTTAGAATACTCGGCACCATCAAAAGGCAAGGAAGATGTGTTAGTAGCGTGCAAGTATTATTTAATTTGGAAAAGAAATCATTTATTAAATTATACTTATTCATTACTTTTATTATATCATTACTCACTGCCCTAGTATTAATCGCTAGTCTAACATACTCAATATTAGAGATCTCAATATATTCATCTATTTCGTATTATTTACCTATTCTAGTTGTACTATGTTTGACGAGTTTTAATTCTACCTTCCATGTTAGAAATGAAATAAAAATTTTAGAAACTGTACAACAATATCATGCTATATATTAAAAAACGAGCATTGCGCTCGTTTTTTTAGCTTTCAATAATTTTACTATATACATATTCATATACATTTGCTGCCAACTCTCTCCAATGCTTACATGCTACAGTGGCGTTGTGCCTAGTATCAGTTTTGAGAGACAAAGTAAATATTGATTCAGTAGTGAGTGGCTCTAATATCTTTAGATCCACAGTGTAACTACCATCTTCATTCTTATATGACTTTGCTACATATTCTTGATTTCTTTTGTATTGCAATTTATTATTCTGAGCAAACTCTGCAATCATATCTCTCTTGCTAGCCGGAATACGTGTATAGAACTGTGATAGACATTCTCTACCAGCAACAGTAATATTGTATCTATTCTCGTCATTGTCTGTATTAGGTTTGTATATAAACTTAGAAGTAATTAGCTGAGCTAAAAGATCTTTACAATCCATCCAATTTACCCAATTATTCTGACTAGAACAAATATCTAAGATAGAATTCTCAGTAAGCGGTATCTCCATCTTATCTAACACATATAGTAATATTAACTTGTTAACCGTATTATCTGGTACAAAATCCATTTTTTACACCCTTTCGTTTTTCATTATACAATAAATTAAAAAAAAAGACAACTTTTCTATTATACT
>JAZOUZ010000054.1:0-9679 GCA_045658505.1 Candidatus Onthoplasma sp.
CCAATAGTAAAATACCGCTTATTCCAAAGCATACGCAAGCCACTAATATTTTATCAATCAACAATACACCTACTATTGATAATATAATTGCGATTAATGTAGGTATTAATATCTTAATAGGTTTTACTACTTTTTCTGGCGTGTTGTTTGAGTCCGCCACCCGCTCTACAATCTTTACTTCTTCTGTCTTGAGTTTAATATCTTCTATTTCATCATCTCTAGGTACGCCGTTTATAAAATATTTATTTAATTCTTTATATTTAGTGTCTAGATATGTATTTTCTGTTAGCTGATTTAGATTATGCTTTGATATTTCTAATTTATTGTTTAATAGAGATATTTCATCTAAATCTTTTCTTGATACAGATTTATTATTCAATACCACATTAATTTCTTCTATCTTGGCATTGATTTCAGACTCTGTGTTCACCAGATCTTGATAAATATGCCTTTTCGCTAAAGTTTCTTGATTACTAGCTAGAGTATTTATTTTCTTCTTGAGATCGTCTAGTTCTTTCTCTGTAGTAGCAATATCAGTATTCTCTTGATTTAGACGATCTTCTAATATGGATATATTATTACTAGCACTCTTTAATGTCTGAATCTCTCTATTAATCTCATATATCTTCTCTTCTATCTGTGGCAACTCTCCACGATTTTGATTGTTTTTCAATTCTCTTTTTCTAGTATTTATTATCTCTATCGCTTGCTCATAACTGTCGCCATAATCAGTACCTTGTATAACATTAGTTAGTTTCGCACTTAGGCTATCATTCAGCCCGCTAGACAATATCTTTTGTGGTATGAATGTACTACGCTCATAAGCTTCGGCATCTAGTCCAAATATAGTCAAACCGATATTCTCATCATAATCAGTAGATTTTTTATTAGTTTTAAGATCGATTAGTGTGAATGTATCATCAGATTCTTTCTTGCCAAAATATCTCTCTATACGATATTCTCGATCATCTATCTTAAACTCTACGTATCCACCATAGTTTCCATTCTGCCAAGGGGTGTATTTTTTTCTATCATTTTCATCAAAATTAGTTTTCCTACTCGCAGGCATACCAAAGAACATAGCCTTAATAAATATAGCCAAAGTACTTTTACCCCAACCATTATCTTGAATGATTGCATTCATACCTGCACTAAAATCAAAATCAATCTGACTATGTTTTCCGAAGTTTTCTATGTAGCATTTCGTAATTAACATAATTCCTCCCCGTCTAACGCTTTTGCTCCCATAAGGATTAATTGATCCTTATCGTCTTGAGATAAGTTAGAAGCCATTACTTGCCTAATATACTCACCCCTAAGAGAGTAATCATTCATGTAGTCTAGATCTTTTAGTTTTAATGTACTATTGTCTTTAATTTTAGCAAAATAAAATCTTTCATTCAGTCTCTTCTCGCATAGTTCAATATGCTTCTGCATACTAAGAGAAAAACTGCCGACCAATTCTACCTTTATCATACTTGATGAATCAATATCCATCAACCTGTTGGCAATATCTCTCTCTATTTCAAACCAATCATTATACTCAGAAATATCAAATTGTATCTCTAATAATTTCCTACTAGCGAATGGTATAAATTTATGTGATACTTTGCCATCTAATATTTCTAATAATACAAATCCCTTATCTCCACATTCATCAAAGCCTCGCCCCTCTAGGCAACCAGAAAAAGTATAGATTCCGCGATTATCAAGACGATTCTCTTCATAACTATGAATGTGTCCCAATGCCAAGTAATCAATATTCTTATCCTTTAGTGCTGGCAAAGGGATCATATCTTCATTATCTCTAGTATTGTAGCGACCTATTTGCCCATGCATTACTACAATATTTGTATTGGTATTTTCTAGCGATAATAAATCAAAGTTGGTATTTTTACCCAATTTAATGCCTGTGATGACAACATCGCCATAAACAAAACTAGTCCACTGATCTGTAAATATCTTTAGATTAACTAGATCGCTAAATTCTTCTAATAAATTTTCTTCATCATGATTACCTGCCAAGTACAAAAAATCTATATCCACATTATTGGATATTAGATCATATATTCTCTTCTTAGTAGACATAGATACATTGGTAGTATCAAACATATCTCCAGCAATAATAATTCCACGAACATTATTATCTCTAGCAAATTCTACCATTCTCTCAAAGGTCAATAATATCTCACGCTTTCGTTCTATGGCCTGATGAGAACTAAGATGCGTCTTCATCTTAGAATCAATATGTATATCTGAACAATGAATAAATTTCATATAATCTCCATAAGCATTATAACATAATTTATAAGAATTAAAAAGTCTTATAACTACATTTATTAGATGAAATCTTGATTTATACACTCTAAAATTTAGAGAATATGTGAATTATTTTCTACTTTTGTGAGAATTATTAAAAATAGTTGCATTTTTCAATAAGAAATGTTAAAATATTTTATATTTTAAGGAGATGAAATGGATAATATTAATGAGATTATTGGACAAAACCTTCTTAAGTTGCGAAAGCATAAAAAATTGACTCAATTAGAGTTGGCAGATAAATTTAACTATTCTGATAAAGCAATTTCAAAATGGGAAAAAGGAGAATCCTTACCCAGCATAGATATATTGAATGATTTGGCTAGATTTTATGATGTTACACTTGACTCGCTAGTTAGCGACGAAGATATCATCTCTGCCCCTAGACGAGATGATGATACTAAGAAAAAAAGTAATTATACCACTACAGTAATCACACTACTCGCACTTAGTGCAGTATGGCTATGTGCCACCGCACTATATGTATGCCTTAGACTGACTTTGAATATAGGATATATCTATTGTTTCTTCTGGGCAGTTCCATTGTCTTGCTTGGTACTAGTAATATTCAATAGTATATGGGGGAATAGAAAATATTTATTCCCTATATTGACCGCTTTACTTTGGTCGACACTCGCATGTACTCAGATACAAGTATTAGCATTCGGAATAGACATTTGGCCTATCATGTTCTTAGGTATTCCATTGCAGGTCGGAATCTTGCTATGGGGAGCATTGGTATTGGGTCCTAGAAGGAAAAGTAAACAATCAAAACAAAACGATCCAACAGAAGATGAAAAAACCTCGTAATCAACGAGGTTTTTTGATATGACAAATATTAAGTATTCTTTCTATTGCACATTGCTTTACTTCTTTGATACCGGATTTACCATAGGTTCTCGGACAGTAATCAGTAGGTCTTTCTGCCAAATATTGTCTTACTGCAGAAGTGTAAGCCAATCTAAAGTCTGTATCCATATTTACCTTACATATATTGGTCTTGTGCACATTATCTAATAGATTATTGTTGCCTATCGCTTTTTTGATATCTCCGCCATATTTATTAATACTATTTAAATATTTCTCTTCTATCAAAGATGCTCCATGAAGTACCAAAGGTATATTAGGAATAGCACGCTCTATATCTGATAGAATATCAAATCTAATCTTAGGATCTCCTATATACTTATTCACGCCATGATTAGTGCCAATAGATATAGCCAAGCTATCTACTCCTGTCTTCTTCACAAATTCTTTCGCCATCTCAGGATCGGTGTATTTGGTAGCATCTTGCACTATAGCATCATCTTCTGCCATAGCCAAAACACCTAGTTCTCCTTCTACCATTACTTTTCTCTTATGAGCGAAATCTACCACCTTCTTAGTGAGTCTTACATTCTCAGTAAATGACAATGTAGAACCGTCTATCATCACCGAATCAAAGCCTAATCTAATTGCTCGCATTATGATATCAAAATTCTTACCATGATCTAAATGAATAGATATATTTTTTCTTTTCTTGAGTCCGGATATAATACCAGCAAGTATTTCATCTCCAAAATAATTCATAGCGCTTTCGCTAACCTGTAAAATCATAGGACACTTTAGTTCATCGCTTGCTTGTAATAAACCTTTCAAAATTTCAAAATTAGCAAAATTAAAGGCTGGAACTATATATTTTTTCTTCATCGCCTTACGTAACATATCTAGTTGTTTCATACTTCCCCCAAAATTTATAATAAGTTTACCACAATTATTGATTGTTATCAAATAAATATAATAATTTTCTTAAAATGTTTTTGAAAAATTTGTTTTTTAGTGTATACTAATATATAGAGGGGTTAGAATGAAAGTAGTATGTGTCGTAGATAGCATCTCGAATATTACTCAAAAAGTAAATTTATTAAAAAATCGCTTCGGCGATAGTGTTTTGTATGTAGTGAAGAATAAATTAACTCCACTATTCAAGACTTATGGATTCACTCCTAACGCAATCTACACCAACAATTTAAGCAAAGTAATACATACAATGCTCTCCCGTAGCGACATTGACGATATAGTGGTATACTATACTAGTCTACCTATCGATGATAATTTACTAAATAAATTCATTTCTAAAATCTTAGATAAATCTAAAATCGTGTACTTAATGCCTAAATACAATATATTCGAACGTATGTGTAATAGTGCATACAATGTATATGTGAAATCTATCTTCAAAGTAGAAGACTCCATGGCTAGTCCAAAATTACAATTCTTACCTGCATATTTTGTAGCCGAATTACTAGAGACTCATTTCGCAAATAAATTATTCGAAATCAAGGAAGGATACTCTACTACTCTAAATATAGAAGATAAAGATCTAAATAACTCTCTAAAAATCAAGACTAAATTTAATAAATATAGTCTTGTTCCAATTATTGCAATATTACTTATTACCATAGGATTGATTCTGTCATTAACATTTATTGGAGCGAACTACCTAGTAATATTAATCTTTACTTGTCTATATCTAGCTTCTATTAGTATTAGTATCATTTTCAAATGTAAGCAATATTTCGATACCCGATTCTTAAATTAAAAAAATCCATCATAATGATGGATTTTTTTTATTCTTTAGTCTCTAGTTTGTTTTTTATGTCTTTAAGCATTTGTTTAATTTTTAAATCTGGTAAGCCTGCACAATATACAACTCCTATAATTCCAAAAACAAAACCTATCCAACCTTTGTCCTTATAACCTTTCTCCAACAGCAAATAATACGCAGACATACCGCAAACAACTACATATATTGCAATAAGTAAAATTTCTATAACTATTAAAAACATAAACTACTCCTTTTTATTATTGTAACACTTACCTATATCTGTTGTCAACTAAACAAATAAAAAGCTACTAGTATGAACTAGTAGCTTAAAATTATATTTTTGCTTCCACTGTAGCGATTTTACGACCACGACCATCCTTCTTGAAACGAACGATGCCATCGATCAATGCGAACAATGTATAATCTTTACCACAACCTACATTTGTAGATGGATAAATCTTAGTGCCTCTTTGACGAACGATAATAGAACCAGCGTGAACGAATTGTCCATCACCAGCCTTCACACCAAGACGCTTTGATTCACTATCACGACCATTTTTGGTGCTACCGCCACCTTTCTTATGGGCAAATAATTGAATATTAATCTTAATCACTTTGCTTCTCCTTTATCTTAATAAATTTAGCATAACTATTGGAGATATCTACTAAACTTAGATGTGTAGTCTGCATGAGGATCTGTACCTTAGACATAGCCTCGCGATCGAGATCCTTATCTATACTGACTGACAGATGAGGAATATCTTCATCTATAGAGTACTGAGTCTCCACCTTCACCACTTCTACTAATCCATTGATCAAACTCTGAAGAAGTGTAGATACACTACTACATACTATATCACTACCCGATTCAGCATAACCTGAATGCCCAGTCGCTTCAATAGTTATAATGTTTTGTTTGTTTCTTAAAACTAAGATATTAATCATATTAACCTATGCTTTCGATTGTAATCTTGGTGTATGGTTGTCTATGACCTTGTTTCTTTCTCTCATTCTTCTTAGGCTTATACTTGAAGACAGTAATCTTCTTGTCCTGAATGTGAGATACTACTTTGGCCTTCACAACTACATCTTTAATCACAGGTGTACCAGCTTTAACCTTATCGCCATCAACAGTAAGCATTACTGGGAAAGATACTTCTTCACCAACTTCAGCATTCAATCTGTCAACAGTAATAGTCATACCAGCTTCAACTTTGTATTGTTTACCTGAAATATTTGCGATTGCGTACATTAGTTACCTCCTATAAAGACTCACTCTTAAGGTGCCCGAAATGGAACTTTAGACCTATTCAATGTGGTACTACGCGGATAGTATAACAAATAAAAGATATTTTGTCAACAGGTTGAATAAAAATTAATACAAATCTTTCACTTTGGTCTTTAGTGGTATTTTAGTCGACAAATGAATGACGTGGTCTTCGTCGATATAATGATTTTTACCCAAACGATAATAGAAAATGGTATATTTAGTTTTGTTAATTTTCTTTAGGAGATCATATATGCGTTCTTCTCCTGTAATTTTATACATTACCACTTTGTCGATATGTTTGTTTTTTGAATACTTAATAATAGACAATGTCGGCTTTGATTGACATCTAGACGATATGAAAAAGATCGCTAACAATAGCCAGCAAATATTGATGATATGCATACACGAATAAACAAAGAGTCCTATAGATAAAGCCGTCAAAATCACTCTTATAATAGTATCCACTCTTCTATAAGTTTTGTTACTATTAAATATGGACGATACTATTTTTCCACCATCTAATGGATATATTGGTAGCATATTAAATACTGCTAGGATCAGATTGGCGATGCAAAAATTATTAAGATAATGAAAACTTTTAGGCACTAACCAATATGTTGCCATACACAAGACCACTAATAACAAATTCACGAGTGGTCCAGCAATATTTATAGCGAACGCGTCTCTATCGTCGATCTTTTCATCTAACTTTAGACTCAATCCAAATATATCTAATCTCATCTGTCTAAGAGAATATCCGCGCTTAGTCGCCACTAATAAATGTGCTAATTCATGTATGAATAATGCTAATATATAGTTCGTTAGTAGCAAAATGTTTTTGGTAAAAATACACACTATCACTAGCAATAAAAAACTAATACCTATACGAAATTTCTTCATATAGGATTATATGATACAAGTCAATAATTATTCAGGCATTGATTTGATTGTTTTCATACGATCACCTAGCGCGTTAATCTGTATTCGATACCTATCTCCTACTACACCTATATCAATATCTATATCGTCAAAATCTACTTCAAAGTAATTACTAATGAGATAATAAAAATCCGACTTAATAACCTTTATCAAATACTTAGGATTAGTTAGTTTATCCTTCTCTATCATTAGGTCCAATCGTTTTTTTAGGTCTATCATACCGATCTCCTAAGTAATTTCTTAATACCGCCTATTATGCCCTTATATTTATAAGTACAGTCAAACAATTTTTTCTCATTATGTACAATATTTTTAGCAAGGATTGAAAAAGATCTATTGATCGCTAATTTATTATTTTTTATATTATCGCTAGTAATACTGATGACATGATCATCTTCAGGTATTACTCCACCGAATTCAATATTCAAAGCCCGTCCTATATCGTAGACATCTAGCATTATTTTATCCTGCATTAGATCTCCTCGCGCACGATTAACTATGAAACGCTTGCTTAATATGTTATAACTAGAGAGTATTGTTACTACTTTATCTGCATCTCGTACACTAGATAGATGCGGAGTGGTTACTACTATTGCTTCGTCTGCTAGACTAACCGCACGCTTGAAGCCTGCATCTATACCGGCAGGACAGTCTATCAATACAAAATCAAAAATAGAATGCATTTCTCCGACAATTCGCTTGATTTCGCCTATGCCTATAGATAGATTTTGATTTAGTCCCCCACTAGATAGAAGATACAAGAGTGGGTAATTATCATCTTGTATTAGAGCCTCTTTTAGTCTGCATCTTCCTTCTATGATATCCAACATACTATATACCACCCGATCTTCTAGATTCATCACCACATCGAGATTATTTAACCCTATATCCATATCTATAAGACACACTCTATAGTTCATCTCGGCCAAATGCATACCTAAGTTGGCTGTTATCGTAGTTTTACCTACTCCACCCTTACCAGAAGTTACCACTATTACTCTTGCCATTCTCTCCTCCTAAGATTAGACTATCATAGAGATAAAAAAATCTGAAGTGCTACTGCCTTCAAATTTTTAATTCGTCAAGATTAGACTTTTTATACTTTGATATTGATGAAATCCTTACCTTTCGATAGTAATTTGCCTGCTCCTAGTATTACACAATCAGACGGATCATCTGGAAGAATAATCGGTAAATCCAACTTTTTCTTAGCGTATTCATATAGTCCTGATATTCTACTACCACCACCTACGAACATTACACCATTATTATATATATCTTGTGCTATTTCTTTAGGTAATAATTTTATATTTTCTCTAATTAATTCAAATATCCTATCATAAATATTTACTACCGCCACACGTATCTCGTTAGCTGTGATTTCATGTCTTATAAACTTATCATGTTCGTCAATACCGATGTATTCCGCACGACATAGATCTCTATCATATAGCGATGCTATATCATTCTTCACTGCTTCACTAGTCATGTCACTTACTTCTAGATTATGATTATCTGATATGAATGTAGTGATACTCTTATCCATATCTTCACCGCCGACGAAATACATTCTGCCGAATTGGAAATCAAAATCATTCATTACAGATATATCAGTAATATATTTACCTATATCTACCACCATAATATGTGAATATGGATCTATATCTAGATTCGCTCTCGCCGATACACCATTCTGCACAAATGTTACTTTGTTCACACCGCTAGAATGCAACACTTTCTTGATTAATACTAATTGGCGTTCATTCAAAGCACATGGCACAGAGACCAATGCCGATATACTAGTCAATAACATTCTATCTGGTATTATCTTTTTAATGATTGCCTCTATCAATATAGTCGCCATCTTTTCATTGACGATTTCACTCTTCTCTATAGGTTGATAGATCGTTACATTACTTGACTTAGAATGAAATAATTTCTCAGCTTCTTTACCCGTCGCTTTGACTTTGATATTCTTGCCATCTTCCACTACCGCAAGATATGCAGGCTCTTTAGCAATAATACCATATTGTTGTCTATAGATAATAATTTCATTACTGCCGAATTTGATCGCTAAATTGATATTCATAATTCACCCCTTTTATGATATCTATAAGATTTGTAAATTCTTTCCGTACACTTTTCTAAAGTCGCCAGCAATAGACATAGCCTGACTGATCTCTAGTGCAGCATCACGCTCTACTTCTGTCTTTAGAATAACAGTATCTCCCAATACATCACATGCCACATCTTTGACGACATTAGAGTTAGTAATATTCATCATTGTAGCCATTTTGATAATAATAGCTAATTTCTTTACAGCATCGAGATCTTCTTCAGATACTATATCCTTGTATCTCACCCAATCACTTAGACTAAAGTCATCTACATTCTGACTAGCTGCTACGAACGCCGCTAACACTATATCTTTGTGATTAGCACCATATATATTACTGTTTAGTATTACAGGAAGATTATTCTTAGTGTAGTTCTCGAATGAAATTCTCTTACCAGCCATACACATACTTGCAGCACTTCTTAATACTTTCACATATGGACGAGTA
>JAZOUZ010000055.1:0-18094 GCA_045658505.1 Candidatus Onthoplasma sp.
AGATAGTAAGAAGATATCTCAATCGTCAAGATCTAAAACATCAAGAATTGGTGATTACTTAAATTTAGCAAAAAAGACCGAAATTAATCGGTCTTTTTTATTGTAACGCCTACGCCATCTCCGATATTATAGATGGTAGTATCATATATCGGATTAGTAGTGATCTCATCGATATATCTATGCAGTCCCTTAATCATCGCACGACAACCTCGACTGACTGGCACCTCTCCTGTTACCATGCCATGAAAATGTAGATTATCTGCGAATATTATTCCACCTTTTCTTAATAATTTAGTAAGCATAGGAAGATAGTTAATATATTGTCCTTTCGGTCCATCAAGATAGATGAGATCATATAATTTATTACAATTCTCTAAATAATCTTTCGCATCTAATAGATAAACTGAAATCTTATCCTCTAGATCTCTATCTCGTATATTCTTAGTAGCAATATTGTATCTTGTCTCATCTTTCTCTACTGTATCGATATGTCTACATGTAGTGTGCGTAGCCATACTAATACTACCATATCCTATGGCAGTACCTATCTCTAAGATCTCTTTAGCATCGTTATCGTTAATGGTTTTGATGAGAAAAGATAAGGTGTCATCTAATGTAATTGGCACCTTATTTTCTCGCCCGTATTGTCGTATATTTTCATCAAACATAGGCTAGTCGTTACTCTCAATGATTATAGGAATGATCATCGGTTTTCTCTTTAACTTTTTGTTTAGGTAGTTAGTCAGAGCCTTTCTCAAAGCAATCTTCACTGTCATATAGTCTCTAGCTCTAAGTGCATCTTGATCAAGACTATTTACGATAGTACTTCTCGCATCGTCTAACCATGTCTGAGCCTCGCCCATGTAAGTAAATCCACGAGATACTATCTCTGGACGAGCATTTAATTCTCCTTTCTTAGCATTGATATTAAGTATGACTATGCATAGTCCATCTTCAGAGAGTTGCTTACGCTCTTTTAATACATTACTCTCCATCTCTCCGATACCTGCACCGTCGATCAATCTGCTACCGAAAGGTACTGCACCTGTAGTCTTCATGAAATTCTTATTTAGTTCTACTCTCATACCAAGTGTTGGCAATAAAATATTGTGTCTATCCATTCCTACTGACATAGCAGTATCGCGCTGAGCGAGTAAATGCTTCTGCTCTCCATGAACCGGAATAAAGTATTTAGGTCTAACTAAATTTAGCATGAGTTTTTGCTCATCTTTGCATGCGTGTCCAGATGCATGCACCTGCTCCAACTGACTATATATTACTTTCGCACCGAGTACGATTAGTTTGTTGATGATATTATTGACAGACTTTTCATTGCCCGGAATAGGACTACTTGAGAAAATAATCGTATCATTATCACCGATCTCGATTCCCTTGAATTCACCACTAGACATACGAGATAATGCACTGTTAGGCTCGCCTTGACTACCAGTAGATAATATCAATAATTGCCCGTCTTGATAATTCTTCATCTTGTCTACTTCGATAATGTTGGCTTTATTAATCTTCATCTCGCCAATCTGAGTAGCCACGTCTGTAACATTAATCATACTTCGACCGGTGAGAACCACTTTACGTCCATATTTCTCTGCTAGATTCATTACTTCTTGCATTCTATCTACGTTAGATGCGAATGCGGCTACCACCATACGACGATCTTTATTCTCGATAAATAGTTTTTCGAGAGTCGCTCCTACCACTCTCTCGGATAGTGAGAAGCCATCACGCTCAGCATTAGTACTATCTGCCATATATAATAATACGCCTTGCTTACCAAGTTCGGCAAAAGTATGAAGGTCAAACTTCTCATCATATATAGGAGTCAAGTCTACCTTGTAATCTCCTGTATGAACTACCATACCCACTGGAGTCTTGATAGCTAATGCATATGCTCCTGGTATAGCATGGTTCACATGTATGAATTGAATCTCGAAGCAACCCAAGGTAATCTTCTGCAATGGCTTCACTGCAATAGTCTTGTACTCTACTTTCTTATGTTCTTCCATCTTCTTCTTGATTAGTTCGCAGGTCATCTTGCTAGCGTAGATTGGTGCTTTCACCTCATTCACTACATATGGTACACTACCTATATGATCCTCGTGTCCATGAGTAATAACGAAGCCTCGAACTTTATCTTTATTCTCTACTAGATAAGTAATATCTGGTACTACTAGATCAATACCAAGCATATCTAGAGACGGGAACATTACACCGCAGTCTATTACTACTATATCCTTGCCATACTCGAGCACTGTCATGTTCTTACCAATCTCTCCGATACCGCCGAGGAACATTACTTTTAAGTTGTTGGCTCTAGTCTTTTGATTGTCTGTAGGCATCACCACCTCGCTATCTATTACAAAACCAGACGGCTGTTCTTCTTTAAGTTTTTTAGGCTGTGGCTTTTTAGTTTGTTTCTTAAAATTAGTCTTCGGTTTAAGATCCTTATTGTTTTTGATTGAAGAATCGAATTCTTCACTAGTTAAAAGATTTTCACTCATAAATTCTCCTTATTTAAATCGTAAATTAATATTAAATGAACATAAAATTTGCATAAAATACCTATAATTCGCCATGCAAAAATAGAAATCCAAAATATTAAGTAAAATATATATCAAAAGTGCTTAGCACTCTCAAATCACGATCTATTACTATTAGTATAACATAAAAGTTTAGGTTGTCAAGTGAAATTTTTACTAAATTTTAAACTTTTTTTATTTTAGACAAAATATGTCTTAAATATAACTATAGCTCCTCAACTCGCACAAAGATATGTGAGAAGATGAAATACCGAGATAATCTATATTTTTTTCTTAGCCTATTTATCAAAAATTAGTGTGATCTAAATAATTTATTAAACTCACGTTTGTTGATTATCTTTGATTTGTCCGCATTACCATATATTGATAATGCTACTCTATTATTCATGAATATTTCATTAAATACAGCATTACAATCTTCTACTGTTAGAGATTTAGCCAATTTTATCATCTTGTCATGCTCAAGAATCTTACCAAAATATTTATAATCATACAATTTCGACATATTTTTACTAGCTCTTGGCTCTTTAGTATCTTCAGCATATTGTATTTCTCTCTTAGCTTTAGCCAACTGATTAGCAGTAAATCCTGAATGACTTAGATTATCTAAATAATTAGCTATCGTCGACAATAATTCATTAATATTCTCGGCATCACACTCTGTCTCAAAATATACTCCACACTCTTTATCGTTGAATACATAGTGGAATCCACCACCATATACTAGACTCTTCTTTAGTCTAATATCTTTTTTGATGCCTTCCGAAATATCATTTAGCATTCTAAGTACAAGATCCAACTTTACTTTGTATTCATGCTCGCTATTATGATGATTGGTAAAGAAATTTAGATTAACATAGCTTTTGTCAATCTTATCAGTTTTGATATTAAAAAAATCGTCATTCTTCGTATAATAATAGTACAAAGGTAGTTGTTTAAATGATTTGTTGCTAGAAATTTTGTTGATTAATTTAATATTAATTAGACTCTTCACTTTACCAAATGTCAATGGGCTAGAGATGTATATCTCCATATTTTCTCTGACAAAATATTTTTTTACGAAAGATTTTACATCTTTACTCTTGATGCTTGCCACGCTATCTTTTGAGCCCAATATTGAGTATTTGCTCACATTATCATTACAGATATTGTATCGGTTAAATTCATATGCCTTTCTATTATATTTATCTGCAGATCTAGCGATCTCTTGTTGTACTACTTTGATCTCTCTATCTACCGCATTCTGTGTAAATGTAGACTCGGTAATCATTGTCGCTACTGTAGATAGATACTTACCTAGTTCATTAGTAAATATATTACCTGTAAATGTTATATCCTTGCTACTAGTGAACGCATTAACATCAATCAGATCAAAATATCGTTTAGTGATTTCTTCTTTAGTTATATCCTTAGTGCCTGTAAAAAACATATGCTCAGTGAAATGCGCAAGTCCTGGTATAGTATCACATCTAGCACCACAATCAAATACTATATCTATTAATGTAGCTTTGCTCACCTTATTTTTTACATAATTTATGACCACACCTTCTGGTGTAATGATTCTCTTGAATTTCATATTTTACCCCTTATTATTAATTTTATCATTTTGAATATTATTAGTCAAACTTCTAAAAGAAAAAAGGAATTAAATTATTCCCTTTCTCTTGTTCTAATAACTATAGTCAAGAAAATTTATTCTGATCTCAATGCCAATACAGGATCTTTCTTCGCCGCAATATTGGCTGGCAATAACCCTGCTATAAATGTAAGCGCAACACTAATGAATATTAGTATCAAACTACCCATTATAGGTAATTGTGCCAATCCGCCTATACCTGTGAAAGATTTAAGTATTAAATTGACTGGTAATAGTAATATTAAAGTGATCAATATTCCGAATACTCCACTAGTGAGCCCTATAATGAAGCTTTCAGCGGTAAATACACGTTTAACATCTCGCTTAGATGCACCCACACTACGCAGTACACCTATTTCTTTAGTTCTCTCTATTACCGATATATAGGTAATGATACCTATCATAATCGAACTAACGATTAAGGATACTGATACGAATGCTATTAAGACATATGTGATAGAATTGATTATAACTGATACAGTACTCATAATAATACCTACTAAATCGGTATATGTGATCTCCTTGCTCTCATCTACTCCTTCATTATAACTAGTAATGAAGTCTTGAATTACTGCCTTAGAATCAAATGAATTTACGTAGATATTAATACTACTTGGAGTATTAAGAGCTAGTTCATTAAGTTTACCACTAATTACAGCCTCAGAATTATTCCTATATCCTACCATACTCTCTGTAAGTGCATTAGTATACGCCACACCATTGCTCAATGATCCGGTTTCCGTCTTATCATTTAGACGAACTATGCCTACGATTTTTACTTTGTTAGTACAGTTATTGAGTGCCTCCATATATTTAGTAGCATACAATGCTGGATTAGAGTCTCTATATGTTCTAAAGTCAACGATTTCATCATCTATCTCTACATAATAGTCACTCTCTTCCAACACCTTGTATTCAGTACCTAAGATCTCATCGTAGTCAATCTTAATATCGAGTTTATTGCCTAATACCATCTCTCTTAGCAATCTATCCATATCAGACTCACTCATTAGACCTAATGCATACAGCATATATTCATCTATTTCATGATTCTTATCTAATACTAATAATGCATCTCCTGCATTAGTTGGGAATCTACTACTCGCGCCTACTAGATCATATTGCTCACGCAAAAGAGTATCATTATCTAACATCTCGTAGAATATATCAATATTGCCAAAGCCCGCCATCAAGCCAGACATAGTACTTGGAGTGTTCGTCATGTCTACACCCAACATTGATAAGGATATGATGGTTACTTGCTGAGATGGAATCATTAATGAATTATTATTTTCTAATCCTTGCTTTACGAACGCTAGTGAAGGATACTGATCTATGAATGTATAATCTGTATCTTCTGTCTTAGTAATAGTCCACATATCGATAGAAGGATTGTATTCTACTAATACCTTTGATTCATTCTCTAAAAAATACATAGAATATTTGTTGATCATGTTCATTATTGCTTTGCTATTAGGCTGAACATTACTGCCTGAATCAGTATAAAAATTTAACCCTATATCGTATGTGTATTGAATAGCAGACACATGATCTTGTATATCTTCAAAATTTTCGTTGAGATATATATAGAAACTATTTAGATCATTAGAGTCGAGATTTTGACCTACACTATTTAGCACAGTGGATATACTATCTTTTGAATACACTCCATCATTCTCATGGTCTACATCGTCGCTGGTACTATTGTCTAAGAACATACTCATCATGAGTGAAGTGAAGTCTACACTCTTCTCTTCTATAGTGATCGGATATGTGGAGAGAGTGTCCTCTTGCATTTTATTAATATACGTCGAGAATCCACTAGATATAGCGAGAATTAGCGCGATACCAATGATACCGATCGATCCTGCGAATGCCACTAAGATAGTACGCGCTTTCTTAGTCAGCAAATTCTTCAAACTCAGCATCATAGCCATAAAGAACGACATAGATTTCTTCTTTTCAGTCTTAGTGAATGTAGTGTTTTTGATTTGTTTTTCTTTATGTTTAGATATATCATTATTTGACTGCTTAGAAGTGTATGGCTTGGAATCCTCGATTAGTTCTCCGTCTAACAATTTAATAATTCGACTAGAATACTCTTGTGCAAGCTCTGGATTATGAGTAACCATAATTACTAAGCGATCTTGACTCACCTCTTTTAAGAGTTCCATAATCTGTACACTAGTCTTGCTATCCAATGCTCCGGTCGGTTCGTCTGCTAGGATTATTTCTGGATCGTTAACTAATGCTCTCGCTATTGCCACTCTCTGCATTTGACCACCTGAGAGTTGGTTTGGTTTACTTTTTAGTTTGTCGCCAAGTCCTACTTTTTCTAGCACTTCTACCGCTCTAGCGCGACGTTCTTTCTTGCTCACTCCAGATAGAGTCAGGGCTAGTTCGACATTCTCTAGTACTGTCTGATGCGGAATAAGATTATAACTTTGGAATATGAATCCTACTCTATGATTTCGATAGTTGTCCCAATCTTTATCTTTAAATTCCTTAGTCGATACACCTTCAATTATTA
Source organism: Candidatus Onthoplasma sp. (assembly GCA_045658505.1). Classification (GTDB taxonomy): domain Bacteria; phylum Bacillota; class Clostridia; order Christensenellales; family UBA1242; genus Onthoplasma. Next base: position 6,725 of record JAZOUZ010000055.1, read on the forward strand.
GATCTCCGCTAGTATATCTATCCAAGCCTCCTACAATGTTGAGAAGGGTCGTTTTACCGCAACCGCTTGGTCCTAAAATTGATACAAATTCACTACGACGAAAACATATGCTGACACCCTTTAGTGCCTGCACAGACTGATCTTTCATTGCATATTCTTTGGTAATATCTACTATCTCTAACACAATATTTCCCCTTTTGTCCATATAATTATATTCGTTTTAATTATGCAATGTCAATAAATTTGATAAATTAATTCTCTACACTATCTATTAAATTTGTAGAATAACATCAAAAAATAGGCATTATGCCTATTTATTTTTTCTTGCGATAGTAGTGTTATCTTTTTTACGATTTTGCAGTTGCTTTACAGGGTTTGATTTATCTTCATATCTATAATCTTGGCCAAATTTTTCTATTGCTTTATTAATAACTATATGACTAGGCACAAGGTTTTCATCTGGAATTAATTCATCTTGATACATGAAGAAATCCGCATTGTCCTTTAGTCGCATTATATCTATATATGACTGTCTGTCGCCTGTGAGAAGGATTGTGCGCTCCAATACATCTCTCACATACTCCTTGTTAGTACCGAGTTTTAATAATTGTGGGAATTCGCCATCACCGATTACATCATTGTAATTCTTGCTTTCATACTTTTCTAGTAATCTTACCGCCACCTTCAAGTGAGCACACTCCATTTCAAAGAACTCAGCCCAGATTGATTTGATATTCTTGTCAGTTTCTTCTTGGTATGCACTATAATACAAATATGCTTCTGTATACTCGTGCATTACCCATTGCTCTAGCCATGTACAAGTAGGATCTTTTAGACTCTCATATTGAGTCACATGCTCTTCTTCTACCATACCGATTTCGGCGTAAAGTTTTCTACCTAGATCGTTTTTGTACCATTGACTAATATTCATATAGTAATTCATAGTTTGTTGCTCTGCTGCTGTGATAATATTGGCTACCAACTTAGTATAAATATCACTCTTCTTAGCATTCATGGCTCGTTTGACATTGTCCATAGGGTATCTATGATGCGCAATAGTAGGTCTACCCGGAGTAATCTCTGTGAACTTACCAACTAACATATCTGGTGCCACATTCTTCATATCTAGCATCATTAGATTGCTAAATCTATATAGGTGATCGAAATCTTCTAATAATGCAAAATTTAATGCTTCACGATTGGCTTTGTCGCTATCATTTTGAGCTAGTGTCGCGGTTAGGTCTATTGCAAGTTGCTCATAGGCAATAGTAGTCTCCAATATGCTTTCGTTGATAGGCTTTAGACAGGCGATTACTTTTTGTTGTTGTTGTTCTTGATTGCGGACGACAGATAAATATCTCTTGATCTCATCGACTTCACAGTTTCTAGCGAATTGATGCAAGAACCAAACACTTTCATACTCTGTACCATTCATTAGTATTACTCTAGTCTTGGTGTATGGGCCAGCCTTTTTCTTATTATAAGCGTGTGGATACATTTTATCTATCGGTAGTATATACTGATCAATATCTTTTGTTTCATAATTCAATGGATTCATAATCTCACTCCTCGGTTTGATTTAGTCCAAATGAAAAATTTTTATACACCATGAAAGAAAAAATCGCAGTAATCTGCGACTTTTACATACCAAAATCCTTTTTGTCCCAATTAAATTTTGAATCGACGGGTTTGTCAGTAGACTTGTTACTTACAGGATTATTATTCTCTTTATTATTAGGTTTATTGTCTTTGGTGTCGGTTTTAGGCTTTGTGAATTTTTTACTTAATTTGGCTAATAGATTCTTGCCACCATTATATTTTCTATCATTTAGAATCTCTAATAGTTCTCTCATTTTATTAAGTTCTATCTCAGTCTTGATGATTTCTATTTCATCTTTTGATAACATATACATTGCCTCTAATTCTGAGATCCCCGCATTTAATAGGTCAATCAACGCATCTATTTTCACAGCATGACGCATATGATATATACTCCATACATCACTTAGATCATGTGTGGCAATCAATTTTTTATTACTAATTACCTTTAATTCGCAATTTAACTCTGAAAAATTAAATATATACAAGTCTTCACCATCTTTTATCTTGATAGTATAACCCAATTCAAAACATTTGTTCTTGGATAATTCTATATAATTTCTCTCTACCTGCATATCTTTATTGTAAATAGCTTTATTGAACTTAGTAGTCCCGAATATGAAATCTACCATATTGCTCTCTGTTATTCTCATATATTCCTCTCGTTGCATGTATAAAATATACTGCGAGAATATTATATCACTAATTTTAGATTTGTCAATACTAAAAAATCCACTCATGATAAGTGGATTTTTGTAAATATTATTTTCCTTTAATTTGTATCAACAATGATTTCGTAATCACCGAGTCCGTTGTTCCAACCTGACTCTAAATTGAAACTAGAATCATATTCTTCATCAAAATAAAATAAACCTTCTGTATGAAGATATTTGAGATTATCACAACCATTGAAAGCATTGGCTTGAATAGTGATCTGAGATGGATAATAAATACTTTGCGAAGTATATATCTGTAATTCACGAAGATATTCATGTTCGGCGAACATGTCTGCAGTATATGTCTCTACATTTCTAATCGACAAACCATATAGATATTCATTCTCGCCTAATTCAATACTATTGTATTCATCGATTCCTGATACACACATATATTTGAGAGTAGCATCTGAACAATAAATATTTATTCTCCAACAACCACGATAATTAATAGTTAATAATGGTTTTATAAGAAGAGCATCAAACTCAGCTTTAGTACCATCAAAATAAATATTTAAGCCATCTGCGGCGTAATCATTAAATGCTCCTTGAGATATTCCTGTTATAGTATTAGGTAGATATAGATTTTTAGGAACATATGATCTACTCACTATTTCCCCTTCTCCAGTCAAATGCAAATCCCCTATATTTCTTACATAAAAACTATTATATATCTCTAGAGGCATTGTTGCTTTGCCGATATTACAATCACTAAAATATCCATATTCATCAAATACTACACCTGGCTCTATCACTAATTCACCTATTCTTAACTTTCTAGATTCACCATGATGTGAATAAGTAAAGATATTATAATCTTCAAATGAAACTCCAGCTTTTAATGTAATTTTATCAAAATCATACCAATCAATACAATAGAATGCTCTATACATTACTTCCATTTTGTATACATTATCATTGATAGTCATGTGCGATGGAAATTCTACTTCTTTTGATGTCCCAACATAGTCAATGATATATTGTTCATTCTTATCATCATCTATATAGACTATGAAGCCATCGTGTCTAAATAATTTAGTCTTAGAATACAAATCAGATGAACTATGGATTTCATTTTTTACATAACTACTTAAATAACCGTCATGTATAGGAGTACCATAAGATTTATTAAATTGTATTTCAATATCAGATAAATTCAATGCTTCTAATAGCAAATTACAACCCATGAATGCATTGTCACCAATAGTCTCGAGGTTAGCAGGTAGTGTTACTCTACGTAATCTATAACAACTCTCAAATGCACTCTCACTAATAGTAGTGAGATCTGCAGTCAAGCGATTATCGAAGTCTAACTCTTGGATATCGCTACAATAGAATGCATACTTACCTATCTCTACTACTGAAGTAGGAATAGACACTTCACCTAAGCCCAATCTAGGAGCAAGGATTATCTTGTTACTATCTTTATTATATATTATATCTCCCTTGACATTAATATCTACTCCATCTTCTACCGAGATATTTCTCAATCCTGCTAATACTAATTCATTCTCCATACTAGCCTCAATATCCTCTGTAGTGCCTGCGTTGAGTATTAAATTCTCAACCGACTTGACATAAGCTAAAAATTTAGCAGGTATAGTCATATCCTTAGCAATCAAAATTGATGGACTGGTCTCTAATCCAGCTGGTAAATATAATGTTTCTACACTGCTTGTGAGATTAAGACTATTGATATTCTTCATACTCTCTGGAGCAATAAAAGACTTAGTAATCTCACCAAATACATTACGTTCAATAGTCTCACATTGTGAACCTTCCTCGAATATTACATTTTCATACGAGCCAGCAAATGTTCCATAAGGTATACTTGTCCAACTCTTAGGTATAATAATTGTCTTTAAGGCTTTAGGTATACGCTCTATCTTAGCGAAATTTTTAGTATATAATATACCACCTAGAGTAGCATATGTTTGACTATTTTTAGCATTCTCTGCTATAGTAATAGACTCTAAATTAGCACAATTGTTGAAGAAATTATTATGTTGATCATATAATCTACCATAATAATCTACAAAACTAGTAATCACGATCTCTTTAATAGTAGAAAAATCGTATCCTAATTCTGCCAATTGAGATTGTTTATTTGAACTTACTCTATATAATGAGTCTGGTCCTTCTATATACTCTAGAGGACATTTCTTCCAAAAATCAATACTAAAACTCACATCACTAAGTACAATTAAAGACTTAGCGGAGGCACACTCATCGAATACTCCATCAGCAATACTCTCTACATAATAAGGTATTACTATCTCTGTCATGGTAGTATCCTTGACACCTGTGATCTTCTTACCAGTATTGTCCTCAAATATGAATGGACTAGCCTCAATCTCAGTTTCGGATAATACACCCATTACACCATCAGAACATACGATCTCATAGGCCAATTCAGCACCATGGTATCTAACCCAATCGTTCTTAGTGCCAGCATATGTGATCTTAGTGAGATTAGTGAAGTCCTCAAACATATCCATAGGGATCTTCACAATATTCTCATCTAGTACTAGCTCGGTAACAGTCTTGTCTGTCCAATCTATTAGAGTACCCTCGCCATCTACTGTGTACTTATTGACGAATGGTTTAGTAACCTCATGGTCTGTAATGCTATCACTAAACTTTAGAGTAACCTGAGACTTATCATCACTATATTCAGGTACGAACATATCTGATTTGGTCGCATAATAACTACCATCTGTAAATTCTACTGAATACACCTTGTTATTAACATCTATGTATGTCTCTTCATATTCATCATCGTATTTGATAGTATATCCGCTGATGGTGTCCACACTAAGATTGACAGTATTGACTACTTTGTCTTCACTAGACTCGAAATATGAATTGAAGTCATAGACATGATTCATATCAAGGAAGACCTCTGCCACTCTAGCGTCTTCGAATCTGATCATGATGAATTTGAATGTTAGATCCTCTAACTGCTGATCTAATTTAATTAGTTTGTCTTCATCTAGATCTTCCATTGCTTTAATCATAGCTTTGTCAATCTTGATGTATGAGTTTTCATACCAACACCATACATTGTTATCTAATTTTTCGTACGGTTGACCCAAAGAATTGGTCACCTCTGGTGCTTTGGTCTCACCTATTATGAATTTGTTGACATTCTCTAACTTGAATATGTTGCCACTACCACCGCTGGTACAACCACTCAAGATAACGGCAAAGAATGTGAATACTGAGCAAATCAAAAGCGCTAGACTGAACTTTAATTTGCTTTTCTCTCTAGTCATAAATACCTCCTAATTTATTACTAAAATATTATGCTGTCAAAATTTATTGAGTAATGTTACTATCATAATATCAATATGGCGATAACAAGTCAAATAATTTTACTTAATTTTACAATTAGGAAGAAAAAAGAGCTGAGATAAACTCAGTCCTTTTTTTATCGCTATGCCAATCTAACTACATCTAGCATAGCATTGGTAACTGTCGCATCTGCGCCACTTCTATTATATATTGCTACATCTGCAGGTACCGTAGTAATATTGACTACGATACTTCTACTATTAGTCGCAGAGGTATCCCCTGCAGTTGAAATTACAGTAAATGGATAATCTACTTCACCTACATTAATTGCAAATTCCTGCGTTGTATCAGTTCCTGGGGTCGTTGTGATACTAGCATTGATCTGATAAAATCCAGCTTCAGTAATTGTTACTGTATCATTAGCGAATGTCATCGTGCTTCCATCTGATGTAACATTTGTTCCTGTTACTGACACAATACCATCGTCTGCAACTGTTTGAGTAGTAGCAGAGGTATTAACACTAATATCAGCTGTCGGACTCACTCCTGCAGGACCAGTTGGGCCGGTCGGACCTGTTGGACCAATTAACCCTTGTGGTCCGATTGGACCTGTAGGACCAGTCTCTCCAGTTAGTCCTGTAGCTCCTATAGGACCTGTAGGGCCTGTAGCACCAGTCAAGCCAATACTTCCTGCTGGACCTGTAGGTCCGGTTGGACCTTGAATACCTTGCGGACCGGTCGCACCGGTTGTTCCCGCTGGACCTTGGATACCCTGAGGACCGGTAGGACCTTGGATACCTTGTGGACCAGTGGCTCCTGTAGGACCTTGTGGTCCTATTAGTCCCTGTGGACCTGCTGGACCGATAGGTCCGGTTGGACCAGTATTATTTGTAAATATTATGCGGTCAGTAGTTCGATTATTGAATGTTGGGAAGAAGTTTCTATTGCAACAATCATCTTCATGCCAACCACCATTACAACATCTATTCATATTTTCTCCTTGTAGATTGATTATCAATCTACTGCATTGTACGAGAAAAATATAATTTTTGTGAATGGTCAAGAAAAAAGACACTAATTAAAGTGCCTTATCATTATTATCTTCGTCTGAGAATATCTCATAAACTTCATTAGTAGACCTATCTATAGCCTCGCGCTCTTCTTTGATAAGATCAGTGAGCAACTTAACTAACTTTCCATATTTAGATTCTACCTTTTGCTTAGAAGAAGCATTAACAAACGAAAGGTATTCTCTAACATTCTTTTCATACTGCTCCGCAAATGCTGGTGATAGTTGTTTCAACTTATTGTATACGATGGCTATCCACTGCTTATTATAATTAACGTTACAATCTTCTTCTAGTTGATTATCGAAATAAAAGTTATAGTCGCCTACATGTAGTCTGCTCATTGTACCAATTGCAATCTTTCTATCCCTGACCTCATATAAGTATCCATCTTCACATTCTCCCATATTCTTGAGATAAGGATCACTAAATAAATGTCTGCTAAAGTACTCATTGATCAAATCAGAAACTATGTTCTCATTACCTGTAATGTCTTGTAATAAATCTAAAAAATACATAAAATTCTCCTTTGATCGCATTATAGCACAAGAACTTTAGAATTTCAATAGGTAATTTAAATTTTTTTTAGATTTTTAATCAACATTAACACCCTTTTTAAACATATTGTCAGTGGCAATATAGAAAACTATCGCGTATACAAAATAAAGTACCAATCCGAGTATCAAAATAGTCATAAATGCACTATTAGACATTTGACTAGCTATGAGTTCACTCAAGTTGCCACTTATAGCGAAGACCATAACTGCAGTTAGCAAAGTAACAATAGTAGATCCAAAGTAGAATACTGCGAACCATATTAATCCTTTCATAATTCTTTTATGATTGTAAGTATTTGCCTTAACAATAGCAGCGAATGCCATACTCATCATAGCACAGATCTGAGCAAATACAATACATACAATTAGCGTCAAGAATCCACCGACTGACATATTGAATCCTGCTACCACGACTTCTAATGATTGTTTAATAAAATTAAACAAATTATCACTATATAGTACAATTAATAGACTTAACGCTGATACTACTACACTTGATATTATGACAATTATGCTGGACAAATATTTTGACAATAAGAGTTTTTCTTTCTTGACTGGTAGAGTGTGTGTCAAATAGCTCTCATCACGATAAAATCCTACCGTAAACACTCTCAAAATATGTACAAAAGTATTGATAATAACTGATCCTACTGCTGAATAAGTTAGTCCTGCGAAGATATGCCCAACGATCGCTATGGCCTGAATATCTTTACCAATATTAATGAGTCTAGTAATGACTGCTAAGCCTAATGATATGGCGTAAATATATACTAGGATTCTCATCATTTTTTTGATATCATATTTCATTAACTTTGTCATTATTTCACCTTCTTTCTAAATATTTCATTAATTGATGCTTTTTCTTTCTCTCTTAATTTATCTGCATTCTCATTGAGAATTATTTTGCCCTTGTCTATGAATATTACTTCGTCTAATATCTTCTCAACGTCTGCTATTAAATGAGTAGTAATCAGAAGACTTGAGTCTTCTCCAAAATTTGATAATATTGTTTCCATAATCTTATCTCTAGTAGCAGGATCTACTCCGCCTAATGGCTCGTCTAATATATATAGTTTAGCACGTCTACTCATAACTAAGATAAGTTGGATCTTCTCTTTCATACCCTTGCTCATCTTTGATAGACTTGCATTAATATCAAGGTCTAAATCTAACAAGAGTTTTTCAGCTTTCTCTCTATCAAAATCCGAATAAAAATCTTCAAAAAACATTAAGACTTGCTTAATTGTTTGATTAGATTCTAAATAGGTCCTCTCAGGAAGGAATGATACCACCGCCTTAGTCTTAGGACCGATTTTTTCTCCGTCTATTAAGATCTCCCCCTTATCAACAGTGAGTAAATCATTGATCATCTTTATTATAGTAGTCTTACCACTGCCATTACGACCTAATAGTCCTACAATCTTACCACTTTCAATATTGAACGATATGTCATCTATTATCTTTTTATTATCAAAACTCTTCTCTATATTTTTTACTTCTAATATCATAACCACTCCTTTTTTAGAATCTCCAACATCTCTTCACGACTTACTCCAATCTCATGAATTTTATCTCCAAATTCATTAATTATATATCTAATCGTCTCATCACGCACTTTATTAATTACCACAATATCTTCTGTAATATATTTACCATTGGTGCTATCTGTACGTATTAGTCCTATCTCTTCCAGCTGAGACATCGCCTTCTGTATAGTATTTGGATTGACTCCAAATATAAGAGACAACTCTCGTACCGATGGAAGTCTATCATTAGGTAAATATTGCCCCGAAATTATCTTCATCTTGATATACTCTATTATCTGCAAGAATATAGGCATATCACTTCTAAAATCAAAACTCATTTTTTCTCCATTGTATTACTCGACTAATACAATGATAATCTTTTTCTATTCGCTTGTCAACTAAAAAATAAAAAAAGAACTAAGAATTTTCTTAGTTCTCATTTGGTGCAACGATTGATAACGAATCCGAACCGCAAAATATTTATCGGATATGGTTATTTCGCGGTTAGAGTGAAATTATAAGGTTAGTTCTTTATCTTTATTCTCTGAAAATACATCATTAAAATTTTTTCTATTAAAAATTCCGTTAAATATAACTTTACCATCATAAGCAATTGTTAAATTAGTATGCATGCTTGAACCGTATTTTTTACATATGTTTTTTATTGTGTCCAAAGAATTTGTAATTATTAAACGATTTCTGCCATCTCCATAAAATTTAACAGCCCCTTTATCAGTATGTTTATCAAAACTTGGAAAATCAAAATATTCATCATTATCAACATAATAATCACTTTTTTTGTTAATCCACACGGCATATTTAAAATTCTTTCCTATTATTTCTCTTTTAATTTCTTGAACTTTATCAATTGAAGAAATATCGATTGGATAGCTAGTTTCTCTATGTTTGAGGCCATTAAGAAAAACCAATGTATCATTTTCATAATATCCAACTAGTCTAAAACATTTTATATCAGGGTGTAATATCCTTATTTCTGGCCAATCTATATCTTCTATAAATTTATCAAACAAACTTTCAACCGCTTCATATACTTTATCATCTATTGGTTGCTCTGTTTTTGTAGTATCTTGCTCAGTTATTTCAGGCAATTTCTCTTGTGACAATGTTGCTTGTTCTACGACTTGTTTTGTTTCTTTTCTTCTCTTAAATAAAAAGTCAAAAATTCCCATAACTTACTCCTTTAAGCTTGCAATAGTATAGCATATATTCAACTTTTTGTAAATACCCACCTAAAAAAAGATAGAAGAAAATGCAAAATCTTCTCTCTTGGTTAGCTGTTGCTTGTTAAGTCTTTGTTTTTGGTGTTTAATAAGGCGTAAACACTTTTCGTTTAAAATTTGCAATAAAAAAGAACTAAGTTAACCCTTAGTTTTTTTTTGGTGCAACGATTGATAACGAATCCGAACCGCAAAGTATTTATTGGATATGGATATTTTGTGGTTAGAGTTAAATTGTAATTATTTACTAAATTCAGAGTCTACTTGGGATTTATCGACAACTTCTTGCCTTGCTCTGTTTTGTGAATTTCGGTTTACAAAATTTGCAAGAGATATAATTTCTTCTAAACAAGCGACATCCGAGCCCATAGATAATCTATTGTAATATCTTATACAGATTTTATATGTATGATTATTATCCCTTGCTATTAGAATATTGTAGTCTTCCGTCGGTTTTATTGGTCTGGTTATACTTATAATTTTATCTCGTTGAACAGAATCTCCAGTTAAGCGTATAACACCTTTCGGATTCTCTAAATCATTTATCAAAAAACAATCTTCATGTTTGTATGAATATACAAGTTCGTCTTCATTTACTTGTTTGTCGTAAACACCCCAAAATAAATATCTTACAGGATATTCCTTAGCCATTTCTTCTCTGTAGGCTTTCTTTTCTTTGATTTTTCTTCTAATATTTTCAATAGTTTCTTTAATCATGTTTAAATTCCTTTACATTGCTTATTATAGCATACATTCAACTTTTTGTAAATACCCACTTAAAGAAAAAGAGAGAAGATTTTAGATTTCTTCTCTCTTGTGATTAGTTGTTGCTGGTTAAGTCTTTGTTTTTGGTGTTTAATAAGGTGTAAACACTTTCCGTTTAAAATTTGCAATAAAAACTAAGTTAACCCTTAGTTCTTTTTTGGTGCAACGATTGATAACGAATCCGAACCATAAAGTATTTATCGGATATGGTTATTTCGTTGTTAGAGTGAAGATTGTTTAATCAGAAATCATTTGACCACAAGCACCATTAATATCTGCACCATTAGTTTCATAATATTCAACTTGCATTCCTAAACTTTCAAGTGTTGAGATAAATACATCTTTGTTTTTGCTTTCTGATAATTGGCTAATTTCAACTCTATTAAATTTGTTTATTTTAATAATTTCATCATTACCTAATAATTTGTATAGTTTTCTTGCATCTTCGATTGAATCGTTAATATTATTAAATAACACATAATTCCATTCTACTTCACGACCAGATATAGCTTTATATTGTTTGACAGTTTCAACCAATGAAATTAAATCACTACTAATTGGCATTAACCAATTTCTTTTTTCTTCGTCGGCAGAATGCAACGAAATTG
>JAZOUZ010000056.1:0-4904 GCA_045658505.1 Candidatus Onthoplasma sp.
TGGATATTTTCATGAAACTAGTAACTTAATGATGATCTGCAGTTAAAATATATAGTATATAATTAAATGAATAGTTGCCTTATTATAAAATATGTATCTTTGCGTAAAATACTATAATTGCAATTTTAATACATGAATCACTATCTAATTTATTAAAAAATCTAACCATAAGCGGTTAGATTCCTTATTTATTGATCATTAATAATATCTTTGATTTTCAATGAAACTGATTCAATATCTGCTATTATGTCCTCATCTAATTCATCATATGGTAAAATGTCTGATTTGAGATAATCTTTCTCTCTAGGGGTCTCTTCTACCCTATCGTCTATGTTTTCTACCTGAGCGTTGGTATCTTTCTCATTGATTAGCTTAGTGATTAATGTAGACTTCTCTTCGGTTGATAATTTTTCTGTCAGTTTCATAACAAGTGATAGGTTATCTTCCTGTACTTGTTCAGAATTTTCTACATTTGCTTCAGCATTAATAGGTCTATAGGTATGTTTAGAAATTATTTCATCTAACCTTTCATTAGTCTTGTGCATCTCTAGTCTTCTATTATAGTCGAATTCATTTACTATCTCGTTGATTTTCTTGATTCGTTTAGATTTCTTTAGTTCTTTCCACTCTTTTCTAGTAAGTCCTAGTCTTTTTAGTGAAGGTGCAGATAAGTATAATGCACCACACAGCATGAAAGCAAATAAGCCTCCTATGATAGATGAAAATAATAAAGGTAATAATTGAAATGTACCAGTTGCGACAAGTATGAATATACTGGAAAAGATCCACGCTCCTATTATAGAAAATCCTGTACCTTTAGTCAAAAAGTTCTTATAGTCTTTAATATCAATATCATTTAAGTAATCTCTTTCTCTTTGAGTTATTTGATCTGCTGTTTTATTGTATAATAATTCTCTAGTTTCGTTAGTCATGTTTTCCTCTCTGGTCGTATATTATCATAGTTATATGTTTTTGTCAAGTGTAGATTCTCACGTCGCAATAAATTGCTCCTTAGAACGACACGCGGTAGGGCAGTCTACCCTACTTTTTTACTTCGATGCGTTCTTTACCACCCATATATGGACGAAGTACTTTTGGTATATTGATTGATCCATCAGCATTATAATTATTCTCAATTAGGGCAATTAGGCCTCTAGGGCTGGCTAGTACAGTATTATTTAGCGTATAAGCATACTTAGTGCCCTCATTACCCTTGAATCTAATGCCAAGTCTACGAGCTTGTGCATCTCCTAGAGTCGAACAAGATCCTACTTCGAAGTATTTTTGTTGTCTAGGGCTCCATGCCTCGATATCACAAGATTTCACCTTAAGGTCTGCCAAATCTCCAGAACAACAGTCTAATTGGCGAACTGGAATATCTAAATTTCTAAATACATCTACAGTGTATTGCCACATTTTATTGTACCAATACATATGATCTTCAGGTTTGCAGATTACTATCATTTCTTGCTTCTCGAATTGGTGAACACGGTATAATCCTCGTTCTTCTAGACCGTGTGCTCCGCCCTCTTTTCTAAAACATGGAGAATAAGATGTAAGCGTGATAGGAAGCTCATCTTCTCTTATTATTTGATCCTTGAATCTACCGATCATAGAGTGCTCACTAGTACCGATTAGGTATAGATCTTCGCCCTCAATTTTGTACATCATAGCATCCATTTCAGCGAAACTCATCACACCTGTAACCACATCACTCCTAATCATGAATGGTGGAATAGCATATGTGAATCCTTTCTCGATCATATAATCTCTAGCATATGCGATCATTGCCTCGTGTAGTCTAGCAATATCGCCTAATAGATAATAGAAACCATTGCCACTAGTTCTACCTGCAGATTCTTTGTCTAGACCACCTACTGCCTCTAAAATATCAGCATTATATGGTATCTCGTATTCAGGTACTCTCGCTTCGCCGAAACGCTCTACTTCTACATTTTTGCTATCATCTTCACCAATAGGAACATCATCAGCAATGATATTAGGTATCTTCATCATAATATTCTTGATTTGACCTTCAATGTCAGCCACCATAGTTTCTAATTCAGCAATACGCTCATTGTTAGCTACTACTTTAGCCTTTATTTCATTTGCCTCATCTACTCTTTTTTCACGCATCAATGCACCAATTTCGCTAGATAGAGTGTTTCTCATAGCACGAAGATCATCGCCTTCTTGCTTTAATTCTCTTACCTTAATATCTAGATCAATTACCTCATCTACTAGTGGTAATTTAGCATCTTGAAACTTCTTCTTAATGTTATCTCTTACTATTTCTGGATTTTTTCTAATTAAATTAATGTCTATCATATATTATTTTCTCCTTTTTATCTTATAAATTATTTTCTTTCACACCTTCGAGATATATTCTATCCTTGAACGCTCCACGTTTTTCTACCTTAGATTTCCTAATGGATTCAAACTCCTCATAGGAGATGTTCTTAGCATCTAAGATCGCTCTCAGTACTTCTTCTAGATCGGCTAATTCTTCGACATCTCCGCTGTCAAGATATTCAGCGAGCTCTTCTTGGATTTTGCGATTTAATTCCACTAGGTATTCTTCGTTGTCTAGTATACGCGTGATTGGTTCAACATTGTCATTTCTCTTAATAATCTCAGGAATCTTATCTCTTACTAATTTCTGATACGACATATATCCTCCTTTTAAGAAAACAATCTTCTTATGAAAATATGTTTTGTTGTTACTCACAATAAAAAAACACCTCAAATATTATAGTATCCTACAATATAAGAGGTGATATTTACCACTGTGCCACTCTATTTTAATCACTATATGCAGTATAGAGAATAATAAATCTACACCAAATAAAGTAATTCACTCATTTTATTGCAAATTGTGCTATGCAACCAGCCCCGCATTACCAGGTATCTAAGAGGTAGACGCATATAGTATCCATAATCTGCTCTCACCTACCGCAGACTCTCTCGTACTTCCGCTATATACTAGTCTCTATCATCGATATATTTAGATATATTGATTTTATCACAACTAAACTTTGCTGTCAATAAATTTTTACCAAATTCATAAATATTCTTATTTTATTTGTGTTTTGCGCAAAGATATGATAAAATAAAATCAATATAAAGGGAAGATATGTCTAATAATTATTATTTGGATAGAAATCGTAACAATATGCGTCGACTCAATGAAATGCTCGCTGATTTACCATCGTTTTGCAGTGTATTTTTCATAGGCGTGCAGGACACTACTACTCCTCTCACTAGACTCAATTACGCTGTCGATCTAAAGATATTTTTCAATTACTTGATAACATATGAGACTCGATACTTTAATAGAGATATCAAGTCGCTCACTATTGCAGATATTGATGAGCTTGATTCACAGACAATAGAGAGATTTATGGCTTATATTTCATATTATGACAAGGATAATGGTATAGTATACACCAACGGAGAGCAAGGTAAAATGCGAAAGCTCTCTACTCTACGTGCGTTTTTAAAGTATTTCTTCAATAAAGATATGATCCGTGCTAATGTGGCGACTAAAGTAAAATCACCTAAAAAACATGAAAAACCAATAATCAGACTAGAGTCAGGAGAGACCGCAGACTTAATGTATTCATGTAATACTCTTCATGGGTTTAGCGAACATCAGAAAAAATATAACGACAAACTAAAAACTCGTGATAATGCTATTTTATCCCTATTTCTCACTACAGGTATTCGTGTGAGCGAATGCGTAGGACTTAATGTCGATGATATTAATTTCAATCTTAATTCATTTAGAGTAACACGAAAAGGTGGTAATCAAGTTATTTTATACTTTGGCGAAGAAACTGCTGAAGTACTTCAGAGTTACCTTCAATATCGCAATACTCTCAATATTCCGCAAGAAGAACGTGCTCTTTTCCTATCTAGTCAAAACAAGCGAATGTCTGTACGCACCATGGAATACATGGTAAAAAAGTATGCAAAAGTCGCTACCCCATTAAAAAACATAACACCTCATAAACTCCGTTCTACATATGGCACTAACCTATATCGCGAAACGAAAGACATATATATTGTAGCAGAGGTATTGGGTCACCGCGATGTCAATACTACTAAAAAGCACTATGCAGCAATTACTGAAGATGTCCGTAGATCTGTAGCCGGTGTCGTGAAATTAAAGGATAATTAAAATTTATCGAACAAATGTTTGACATATCTCGAACAAATGTGTTATAGTATATTCAGGAGAAAAAAGAAATGGATACTACACAGCAAGTTTATGATTTCATATCATCATATATTCGTTCTAATCGATATCCGCCTAGTATTAGAGAAATCTGTACTCATGTAGGGCTTGATTCTACATCTAGTGCAGTCTATCATCTAAAAAAATTAGAAAATATGGGCAAGATCACTCGTAGCAATAATAAGAATCGTGCTATAGAATTATGTGATGAATATATTAGTAACAATATTACCCTACCCGTCCTTGGCGAGATCGCTGCTGGTCAACCAATACTTGCTGAAGAGAGTTGGCTAGATCGATTCGATATATCAGAGAATATGTTCCTTGGCACTAACCTATTCGCTCTCAAAGTCAAAGGTGAAAGCATGATAGATATAGGTATTTTTGACGGAGATCTGGTAATCATATCAAAGCAATCAGTGGCCAATAATGGTGAAATTGTTGCTTGTCTCATAGACAATGAAGCCACAGTCAAAAGATACTACAAAGAAAATGGATATTTCCGTCTACAGCCAGAAAATTCTACCATGCGCCCAATATTTACCGACCATTTACAGATTTTAGGCAAAGTAGTAGGACTAATTCGTACACAGATCTAATCCGCAATAATGCGGATTTTTTCATTAAATAAATTGACTAAATATATTATTTAAATTATAATATTTAT
>JAZOUZ010000057.1:0-17026 GCA_045658505.1 Candidatus Onthoplasma sp.
TATGACCTTCTTGCCACAAGAATTCGCTAGTACGCAAGAATGGACGAGTAGTCTTCTCCCAACGCATTACATTACACCATTGATTCATCACCATTGGTAGATCTCTATAAGACTTGATCCATTTAGAATACATGTCACAGATTATTGTTTCACTAGTAGGACGAATGATTAGTTTTTCAGCCAATTCTTCACCACCGGCATGAGTAACAACTGCTACCTCAGGAGCGAATCCTTCTACGTGCTCTGCTTCTTTCTTTAGATAACTCTCTGGTATTAGCATTGGGAAGTAGGCATTTTGCACACCCAATTTCTTGAATTCTTTATCTAGATAGCCTTGAATATTCTCCCAAATAGCGTAACCATATGGCTTGATAACCATAGTACCCTTTACAGGACCATAATCTACCATATCTGTCTTCAATACCACGTCGGTATACCATTGTGGGAAATCTGTATTCATATCTGCTATTTCTTGTACAAATTGTTTATTATCCATCATTTTCATCCTTTTTGTTAAATTCTTTCTTTACCATTATAATCTTTCCTTTGGCTTTCTCCAACTCTTTTAGACAACCTTTTGCTAATTTACACCCTTCTTCATAGAGTTTTAGACTCTCGTCTAGATCACAACCTTCTTCTAAAATCTTAGCAATCTCTTCTAATCTCTTGATATCTTTCTCTAACATATTGTCTCCTTTTGTGTGATTGTAGCTGAATATTTAGCGGTATTGGTAGTAATATCTACCTTGTCTCCAATATTCACATTGATTTTCGATATATTGGTATCATCTTTGGTAACATAAGCGTATCCCGATCTTAATATTCTCATTGGATTTAATTTATCTAGTGTATTAACAATCATATCCATACTATGCATTGTATTATCCATTTTTTGATCTATTCGACGATCTACACTAGATATTAACTCAGTGATGTGTAATATCTCTCCATCAATATTAGACGAAATGATCCTGTCAATATTAGATATATTATAGTCAACATTCATCATCATTTCTTGATATTTATTTTGGATTTTGCCATGAAGATTAGATACAATATCACTTATATATCTCTTAATCTCTATTGTGTCAAATGTCACTAACTCTGCCGCTGCACTCGGTGTCGGGGCTCTAAGGTCGGATACGAAATCTAATATACTATAATCTGTCTCATGCCCTACCGCACTTATCAAAGGCTTATTGCATATGAAAGCGACTCGCGCTAATTCTTCGTCATTGAATGGCATCAAGTCTTCTATACTACCACCGCCTCGCGCTACAATTATCACGTCTACATCACTCATATTATCAAAATATGTTATACCCTGAATAATGTCATTAACTGCGTATTTCCCTTGTACTTGAGCATCATACACGTATATATCTAGGTTTGGATTTCGTCTAGTGGCGACATTTTTAATATCCTGTAGCACCGCTCCTGTCTTGCTCGTTACTACTCCTATACTATTAATAAATCTGGGGATAGGTATCTTGTTTTCTTCGCTAAATAGCCCTTCTCTTTCTAACTTATCTTTCATTAGCAAGAACTGTTTATATAGTTCGCCCTGTCCGCAGAGTTCGATTGATAGTGCATTGAATGTTAGTTTACCACCCTGAGAATAATACTTAACATTACCTCTGCATTGCACCATATCCCCGATCTGAAACTCTCCGACAGGATTAAACATTACACACGATAATAAATTATCAGTATCCTTCAATGTGAAATATGCTATATTCCTAGTGACAGAAAAACTAGACAACTCTCCTGTAACCATTATATCTTCAAGTATGACTTCGTTGTCTAATAAATCTTTGATTATTTTATTGACCTGCTTGACTGTAAGAACTCTCATTATTTAATAATCTGTGCTAAAAATCCATTGATAAATCTAGGACTTTTTTCTGTAGAGAATCTCTTAGCCAACTCAACTGCTTCATTGATCACTATTTCTTTTGGAGTACCTATATAGTTGATCTCCACAATGGTAAGGATCAATATTGCTAAATCAATCTTGTATAATCTATCGATAGTATATCCTTTGAGATTGTCAGATATTAAGGCATGTACTTCATCTCTATGCTGAGAATATTCGTCCATTATTTTATTGGCAAACTCAGTATTTTTTGAATCCATTGCTTCATCTTCTATATCCATACTAGGATTGAAGAATCTAGAATATATCGACTTGAATGCCAATTCTCTTTCATCTGTTCTTTTCATCTTATCTCCTTATACGATAAAAACTCTCTCTAAATTTAGAGAGAATGTTTATCTGCGTCCATGATATGAACATTGATAGCCTTGATCTTCATAGGCACCAATGATGTGATACTATTCTTGACATTTTGTTGAATACGATATACTACGTCATTCACTTGGCAGTCAGTAGATACGACTACATAAATGTCTATCAATATACCTAAATTAGTATACTTAATCTTCACACCTTTACCAATGTTACGGTTGAATATTCTTTTGATATTCAATCTGGTAGAATGATATACGTCGATTACACCATTGATTTCTTTTGTCGCAAGACTTACAATAGATACGATCATATTCTTATTGATATAAGTATTGCATTCATTTCTTGAACTTTTAATTTGTGGCATAATTATTTCCCTCTTTAGTTATTATAGCACAAAGTTTTTGTTTTAGCAATTATTCTTTAGAATAAAGTTCAAAAATTTATTCTGAAGGAATAATGATGATTTTGTCTATCTCTACACCTAATTGCTCAGTTACTACTGATGTGATTTGTGCCACTTCTGTAGCAGACAATTCTGCACTCTTGACGAATACATTTACATTGGCTGTGGACGAAGTGACTATTACATCATCGAATCCTTTTCCTATTATAATTCCTTCTGTTACTAGTTCTTTCTCCATCTGAGAAATCAGTGCCATTTTGTTATCTTCTGCTTCTTGTTTAGCATCCTCACTAGATGTAGCACTAGCAATGATAGAGTCATAGAATTGAATTTCTTGCGTTCTAGTAGACTCTCTCTCATTTCTATATGTAGTGTAGAAATTTGCAGTAGTACTACTAGCACTAGTTTGTGTGCTATTACTTGACAACGAACTATTTAGTGCCACATTTACATAACCTGTAACTAATAACAAAGCTATCATAACAGATAAAATAATAATTTTTTTCTTCTTAGATAATGATTTCATATATACCTCCCTAATCACTTGATAAGATCTCAATATTCCCACTCGATAAATCTATAATAGATCCTATAGCGTGTAATACTTTTAATTTTTTCGATGTATCTTTTACGCCTTTAGCCGTTACTAATACTCCCTTAATGCTTGGGAATTTTGTTAGATTAATTTTAGACTCCACTACTTCGGCTTGTCCCATATCTAAAGTAATCAATACTCTAACATCACTCACCCCTCCAATATTTGATAATATTCCTTCCACATCGCTTTCTAATTTATCTATATAAGTAGTAACGTTCATCTCGCTTGCATTAGCAATATCTTTTGATTTATTTTTGGTTTGAAAGTTCGATAGATAAATGAGTAACAAGATTATTACGAATATTACGGCTACATATATCTCAATATGTTTTATTTTTTTTAATTTTTCTAGCCATTTAGGACTCGCTCGCTTTTCTTTATCACTCATTAAAAATTATCTCCTCACTCTTTAATCCTGTAGTCGCATTAATTATTCTCGTAATGTATTCATAACTATTTATATGCTGTTTGTCCAAACTAATGACCATATTCTTGAGATTCACTATGCACGAATGATATACTAATTCGTTGTTTTCGCTCGAATAATTAATATTAATGCTGATATTAGATATTCCTTCCCTCTCAAGTGTATCTACTATTTCAATCTCCAGTGAGTCCACTCTTGCACTATATATGTAATTTAATAAATTTTGACTAATTTCATAATCTTGATATTTAATACTAAAGTCATTATCGTATTTCAAAATTTTAGTTAGAGGACTAATTATTACAGCTACAACAAATATAGCATAAATACTCTTTATATATTTATTAATATTTCCATTAGGTATAATAATATCTATAATTATTCCTAATAGCACTATGCCAAGCACACTTAAAATATATCCATTCATTATATCACCACATTTGATGTTAGCATCACCAACCCTATAGATATCAAATACATAAACCCTATCGCTATTACGCAGGTAGATAGCATTATTATTGACTTTGACGTAGATGATAAGAAATTACTAATCTTGCTATCTCCAAGTGGTTGCAATACTGCAGATGTAAGTTTTAGTAGTAGGCTACACACTACAATCTCTAAGACCGGACTAAGTATGGTGCTAATAATTATAAGTAGGCCTACTAGTCCTACCGAATTTTTAATAAGCAATGTACTAGACAATATTAGATCCATACCATCGCTTAAATATCCTCCCATTATAGGAACATAACTTTTGATAGAATACTTCGCAGTACGAATACTAATACTATCAAAACTTCCAGCTGATATGCCTTGTATAGTAAATATTGCGAAGAAAATAGTAAAAGTAAGCCCAACTGCCCACTTAAAGACACTAGATATAAACTCACTAAATTTATCTAATTTAATAGATGATGATACATTGCTAATGATACTAAATACAAAACTAAACAAAAATAATGGTATGATCAAATAGTGAAAAAAGTCTGCAACGTAAGTTGAAATGATCGCTACAATAGGCTGAAATACTCCAGCACTAGCATTCGCTCCTAATCCTATCATTAGCGTGAGTAATATAGGAAACAATGCATTTATCTGCGACACCATGC
Source organism: Candidatus Onthoplasma sp. (assembly GCA_045658505.1). Lineage (GTDB taxonomy): Bacteria > Bacillota > Clostridia > Christensenellales > UBA1242 > Onthoplasma. Next base: position 4,792 of record JAZOUZ010000057.1, read on the forward strand.
TAGTAATAGATTGTCCAGTGGTGTTTGATAGATTATTGATAATTCCTATCATCAATATAACTACAGCTAAGAAACATACAATATGTATGAGATCTCCTATAGACTTTTCACTAAATTTACTTTTTATTCCATTAAGTAAATTTGACAATACTCCTATAGCGATGATAATAGACAACATAGGGAGGTACTTTAGCACCAATTCTACCAAATTTGAAATTAGACAACCTATGACTGAATCATACTCTACAGCACTTTTACCTGACACTATAGAATAAACTTTATCCTTGATATTATCAATAGAAAAAATATTAGCATTCTTACTATTAAAATCAATAATAACTTGTTCTAGCCCACTAAAATCTATCTCATCTAATTCTTCTATCACACTTGTGTCCAGATCATTCATGAGCGAATTGATTTTATTATCACTACAAAACGTAGACAATGGTGATAGCATGCTAAATAAGGCAATTAACACGACTAATAGTAATATAGTTCGCTTGTTGTATGACATTTCTCGCGCTCTTGTCATAATAACCCCACCACCATACTTAGTACATTGTTGATTATAGGCAGAGATATCATAAGAATAATAATCTTAGCAGCGAACAATACTTTATCTGCTACACTACTAGCTCCAGCGTCTACACAAATGTTAGCGCCGAACTCAGCAATATAACCTATGGCTACAATTTTCATTAAAGGGGTTAAAAGTGATGAATCAATGTTTGTTGTTTTAAAAATATTGTGAAATGCAAGCACTACTCCTTTCATGCTAGATATAATCATAGTAATGATCAAAATACTACCAACTATCGATATTAATACAGCTATTTCGGGTTTTGATTGTTTGATCAGCATATGTGCAAAGACTGTAACTAATGCTATAGCTACTATTTTTAATAATTCAGTCATAGTCGACCTCTTATAGTACAAATAATGTCTTCACTGTTTCGAACAAATCTTGTACCAACTCTAACATCATAAGGAGACTAATGATCAGTCCTGCTAGTGTTGTAACCGATGCTATTTCTTCTTTACCACAATGTTTAAGTATTTGGTTTACTATTGATGTGATTAAACCTATGCCAGCCAACTTAAATATAATTTCCATTTTTCCTCCTTATAATAGCAGTATCGCTAAGCCTATTGAAAACAACAATGACAACTTGATAATCAATGGACAGAGTTTTTCCTTTTCTCTACTAGCCGTGTCTAATCTAACTGTTATAATGTTTATAAATGTATCGATTTGTAAAATTTCATTCTTAACATCGTATCTACCGATGCCTTTAATTATCATTTCTATTTCTCGCATTTCATCAGAATCCAAAGTCTTTATCTTGCTAAGATCTATTTGCCCATTATGCAAATAATCCTGATAACAATCTATGAAATTCATAAATACTTTATTTGCTTTAACTTCTAATAGAAAGTCGCTAATCTTTTTCTGACGAAACGATATATTGATTTTAAATTGCTCTAAGAAAAGTTTTAGATTAGTATAAAAAATAAATTTCTCGCTGTATTGTCTACTAAGGGCTACAGCAATGAGCATTATTACTACTATTAGTGAAATAATCAGCACCCACTTCATACTCACCTACAATATATACAATTTAGTTTTTCATCAAATATATTTGTCAATGTCCCAGGACCTTCATCATTAGTAAGCACTATGTATCTATCGAATATTTTATTATCAATTAAGTAATCAAATCCTCTCTTTTTCTTTAGCTGATTAATATCTAATGCATGTATACTAGCAATAACCGAAACTCCAGAATTGATAGCATCTACGATGATTCTCATGTCTCTATCGATATCAATTTCGTCAGTAATAATCAAATCAGGTGCCATACTTCTGATGCCATATTTAAATCCAAATTCTTTACTACAATTAGTGTATATATCACAAAATCCACCCATATCTAGTATAGGTTGTCCATCTACTACTGAAGATATTTCACTTCTCTCGTCTACGATCAATACATTTTTAGACACACTATGTTTGTAGAGTTGATATACAATATCCCTTAAGAATGTAGTTTTGCCCGCACCAGGCGATGATATAATTAGTGTATTTTTAATATCTTCATCGCAGATATAATCATAGGCTAATAGACTACAATTTTTAACCATATGCGGAATACGGATATTGACTGATTGGAAATCTTTTATAGTAGATACTTGATCTTTGTCAACAACAACAAAACCTGATAGACCTACCCTGATTCCCTTAGGCAAAGTAATATATCCATTAACGATCGAATCATTAAAAGCATACAAAGATGATTGACTAGCACGTTGAATGAAATTATCTATCATTGTTTTGCTAACAACGATGAATGCACCATTGTCATCTTTGAGATAATACTTTTTACTTTTGACAACGATTATAATATTTTGATTAACACGCATGCGTATCTCTGTAATATCAGAAAAACTAAAACTCTTCACAATGAGATTATATAAATCTCGATCCAAATATTCTTTCAACATAATAAAAGTTATTAAGACTAAAAAAATAAAATGCATAAAAAAAATCAATACTACAAGAGTACTGATTTTTCGACTTTATTAAATTGTAAATTCTACAATCTCTCCATATATTCGCCTGTACGAGTATCTACACGAACTCTCTCGCCTTCGTTCACGAATAAAGGTACTTGAATCACGAAACCTGTCTCAAGTGTAGCTGGCTTACCACCAGTCTTTACTGTATCTCCTCTAACGCCTGGCTCAGTCTTAGCAATAGTTAGCTCTACAAAAATAGGTGGCTCTACGTTGATTGGTTGACCATTGTAGAATTGAACATTACAGTTAGTATTCTCTACTACAAAATTGAGTGCATCTTTTACACTATCATAGTTGAATGGTATCTGATCGTATGTCTCATTATCCATGAAATAATATAGTCCGCCTTCGTTGTATAGATACATCATCTCTTTTCTCTCAATAGAGATGTCATTGATCTTCTCTGATGGATTGTAAGTACGTTCAATAACCTTACCTGTTAGTACGTGCTTCAATGTAGTACGTACAAATGCTGCACCTTTACCAGGTTTCACGTGTTGGAAGTCTACTACTAAGTAAAGACTTGGTTTCTTAGGATCGGTAGATGTACCATCATCGAAGATCACACCTTTTCTAATATCTCCTGCTTGAATCATTATATTTTCTCCTTAATTTTATTTTACATTTTATTATAACATATTTTTTATGATTTGCCAACTAGTCCGCTAAGAAAAGTAACATTTTTGCATGGTTTTTTTCAATTTTTACCAATGCCGATACTTTGCCATCAACTAGCATCTTGTATATATCGTCTGGTTGGTTTATTATTCTTGTCTGACCATTTAATATTTTAACGCTATCTGATGCGGATATTTCTAGTATCGGATAGTTTAATATCTCATTTAATGATATTATATTATTTGATATACTTTCTTTATTTAAATCTTCAATCTTAATACAGTTATCTAACTTAATTTTATCTATGGAAGTACGTATTAACGAAGTCATTACAGCGAGAGCATTTAACTCACCAGCTAAATCTCTACCAATGGATCTAATATATGTGCCACTACCGCACTCGATCTCTACAGTCAATCGTCCATCTACATAGTCTTTTATGGTAATTTTATAAATTTCTACCCTCTTAGGTTTTAATTCAAAATCAATATTTTGTCTGGCTAGATCGTATGCACGTTTACCATTAATTGACTTAGCACTATACTTTGGCGGTACTTGATCGATAGAACCTATAAATTTAGGCAATACTCTTTCGATATCTTGCTTAGATGGAATATTATTATCAGTAGCGATTACTTCTCCTGTAGAATCAAGAGTATCTGTAGTCTTACCAAATTCAAATGTCGCTAGATATGTCTTTTTCTTCTCTTGCATGAGATCGAATAATCTAGTAGCCTTACCGATTGTTACCAATAACACTCCGGTCGCCATAGGATCTAGAGTCCCTAAATGCCCTACTTTGAATGGTTTAACCATATGCTTGATCTTATTCACCACATCAAAACTAGTCCAATCTTTAGGCTTTTCAATGGCTATGATTCCGCTATTCATCGTCTGCTTCCGGTTGCGTAGAATAAGTAATATTCTTCAAAATATTGTCTATCTTAGAAGAATATTCTTCTCTGCCATCTAAGAAAAACTCCAATCTAGGAGTAATTCTTAATTTGATCATTTTTGATAATTTACTACGAATAAATCCGCCCGCACCTTTGATACGAGCGAGGATTTCTTCGCTATCAGTATTACCCATAGAAGTAATATATACTCTGCAGTATGATAAATCTGGTGTAACAGATACTTCTCTTACGCCTATCATTGCATCAATCTGTGGATCTCTAAGGTCGTTGTCAATGATATGTGATACTGCTTTTTGAATCTCGCTATTGATTCGCTCTAGTCTAACATTCTTCATTAATCATCAATCCTTTTAAGTGTATAACACTCAATAATATCTCCATTCATTACATCATCGTAAGTAGTCTTAATACCACACTCTCTATCCTTGCCTGCTTCTTTCACATCGTCTTTTACAATCTTGAGTGACTTGATCTCAGTAGTAGATACTAATTCTCCATTACGATAAATCTTAGCATGTTCGCCACGGATAATCTTACCATCACGTACCATAGATCCTGCTACTATACCTGCGCTAGAAAGTTTGAATACTGCTATTACTTCAGCACGTCCAAGGTATACTTCTTCATACTTAGGCTCTTTCATGCCCTTAATCACTCTTTCTAGTTCATCTAATAATTCATAAATAATCTTGTATGAGTAGATCTTAATCTTCATACGCTCAGCGACTGTCTTCACTTTGCTATCTTGACCAATATTGAATGCTACTACCATAGCGTTAGATGCATTAGCCAATATTAGATCGCTCTCACTGACAGCTCCCACGCCACTATGAAGTATATTAATCTTGACTTCTTCATTTTGAAGTTTCAATACAGACGCCTTGATTGCTTCGAGTGATCCATGAACATCGGTTTTGAGAATAACGTTCAAGATCTTCATATCTTTTTCACTAGTTTTTTGTAATAAATCTTCAAGAGTATTACCGCCACTACCTTTGATAAGATCTTCCTTGATCTTTGCTTTTCTATCTTCTACGATCTGTTTAGACAATTTCTCATCAACTACTGTGAATACTTCACCAGCACTAGGTACTTCATTGAAGCCTAGTACTGTAACTGGCATCGATGGACCGGCGAGTTTTACTTGTTTATTATTCTCGTCTACCATAGCTTTGACTTTACATATACTAGTACCCGATACGATAGTATCACCGATATGAAGAGTACCATCACGCACAATGAGCGAAGCGATAGGACCTCTACCTTTGTCTAATCTAGCCTCTATAATAGTACCAATAGCATGAATGTTTGGATTAGCCTTGAGGCCCTGAACATCAGCAACTAAGAGGATAGTCTCTAACAATTTATCAATACCTTCACCTGTCATAGCAGAGATCTTACAAATAATAGCATCTCCACCCCATGCTTCAGGTAATACATTATGTTCAGCTAATTGTTGTAATATTCTATCAGGATTAGCTTGTGGTTTATCCATTTTATTAATAGCTACTATCATAGGGATATTAGCAGACTTGATATGATTGATAGCTTCTACTGTCTGTGGCATAATACCATCATCTGCTGCTACAATAAGAATAGCTATATCTGTAACTGATGCACCTCTAGCACGCATAGCAGTGAATGCTTCATGTCCTGGTGTATCAATAAATGTAATATATTTGTCATCTACTTTGACTTTATATGCACCGATGGCCTGAGTAATACCACCAGCTTCTGCAGATGTTACCTTAGTCTTACGAATATAATCTAGTAGACTAGTTTTACCATGGTCAACGTGTCCCATTACTGTAACAATAGGTGGACGAACTTCTGCTTCTTCATCAGAATAAGATTTCATATCTTTTTGAATATCTAATAGTTTTTCTTCACTAGTTTTATCTAATTTTTGTTGTAATTCTACTCCCATATCTGACATAACTAACTCTGCAGTAGAGAAATCAATAGTTGAATTGATAGTCATCATCATACCTAATAGCATGAATTTCTTGATAATCTCGCTTACAGGCTTGCCACTAACTTCAGATAATAATTTAACTGTAATGGTTTCAGTAGTAATAATTGCTGGACCTTGTGGTCTATCTACTACATTCACTACAGCATCTTTCTTTTTAGTTTTTACCTTACGATTGATCATTCTGTCTTCATCGGCACCAATATCAATCATCCCCCTCTTCATAAGATCACGCTTGCTATATGCACGTTTCTCTTCAAATCTCTCGCCTTCTTTCTTCTTAGTGAAGTTTCTAGCTGGTGTAGCAGTAATTACAGGCTGAGCATAATTGATCTGAGGGCGTTTGTTAGCATTATCTTTATTGAAAGGAGGTCTCTGTCCTGGTTTGAAGTTAGGATTTTGATTATTGAATGGTCTAGTTCCATTTTGATTAGGTCTGCCATTGTTATTGAAAGGTCTTCTATTTGCGAAGTTTTGACCATTTTGATTAGGTCTGCCATTATTGAAATTATTATTAGGTCTCCTATCTCTATTGAATTGATTAGGTGTATTACTTCTAGGATTATTTCTTACCTGTTCTCTAACTGTCTGAGAATTTACTCTTTCTGGTTTAGGTGTTTCAACTCTCACTGGCTCAACAATAGTCTCTGGAGCTTTTTCTTCGACTGGTTTAACGGCCTTAATTTTAGTTTCTTCGATCAAAAGACTAGACTCCTTCTCCTTAACGGTACGAGTCAAACTTGTCATTTCTGTCTTTAAATTGTAAAATTTCTCTGCAAGGTTAATAAACATTTTATCCCTAACCATTGCTTGTAGTTGTTTAATAGATCTATTAAATTCTTGATTCTTATTTTCGTTAGCCAATCTCGATCATCTCCTTATTAATCTTTATTGCATCGCTTAGACTTGAGTCTGTAATGCCAAATATCTTAATATCATCAATATTTGTTAGTGATGATAGTTTTGGCTTGGTGATAATACACTCACAGCCATGTTTTTTCGCTATGTTTTGTGCCAAATCTTTCAAGTTTTGACTCGCCGAGTCGCATACTAATACCAAATGTAATGGCTTAGTGTAATGCTTAAGCGGTGTCTGACCTGCTACATATTTCTTAGATTTAATGGCAAATCCTATGTAACTAATTATTTTGTTCATAATCTCCTAATTGATCATAAATGGAATTGTCCAAGTTTGATTTGAAAGCTCTATTTAATAACCTTTTCTTTATCGTAAGTTTAATACAATCTACATTATTGCAAACGTATGCCCCACGTCCACCAAGCTTATGACGAAGATCTATCTTTATCTCATCGCCTATCTTAGTCAGCCTTATCATATCATATTGATTCTTACACTCACGACAAGCCACACATTTTCTAACTTGTTTAATGTGCATTAGTACTCCTACTCGTCTATGTCGCTAAAGAAGTCGTCGTCAAGTATTATGTTAGCAGTATTAGCGCTTACTATATCATTAACTTTTGGTTGTTCTACCGCATTAGTAGGCTTTACATCTATCTTGTAGCCTGTTAGTTTAGCAGCTAGACGAACATTGTGTCCACCTTTACCGATAGCTAGAGACAATTTATTCTCTGGCACTAGCACATTCGCAATACCGCTAGCAGTATCAACAGTAATCTCACTCACTTCTGCTGGGCTAAGAGCTGCTACAATGTAATCTGCAGGATTTTCGCTATAGTTTATAATATCTATCTTCTCGCCATTTAATTCATTAACTACTGAATTAATTCTAGCACCCTTATTACCAATACACGCACCCACTGCGTCCAAATTCGCTACACTCGTAGATACCGCAATCTTGGTACGAAGACCAGGTTCTCTTACGATTCCTACAATAGATACTTCACCATTGTTCAATTCTGGTACTTCCATCTCTAATAACATCTTTACGAAATTAGGGTGAGTACGACTTACTTGAACTACTGTACCACGGAAATCATCTTTGATATGTCTAACATATACTTTTACTCTATCTCCTGGTTTGAAATTATCTGAGGATAGCATATCTCTCTTGGTAAGCAATCCTTCAAGTGTAGTACCACCAATCTCTAGATAGATATTGTCAATATCTAATCTCTTGACATTAGCGACAATTATCTTGCCCTCTTTCTCCGCTATATCTTTGTAGATAGATTGTTTCTCTATCTCTTTAATCTTCTGAGTGATTACCTGCTTAGCTGTCTGAACTGCGATACGATTAAAATCTTTAGTCGCTACTTTCTTCATCACCATATCGCCAATCTTGTAAGAGTGTTTGATCATCTTGGCATCTTCTAGACTGATCTCTTTGTCTTCGTCTTCGACTTCTGCTACCACAGTCTTGTATGAATATGCTTCGATAGAATGCTTCTCAGGATTCAATTTCACCATAGCACTGCCATCTCTCTTGAGAGCAATAGTGAGCGCTTGCTCTAACATAGAAACAAACTCTTCTTTGGTTATTCCTCTCTCTACTTCTAAATCATTTAGTGCTTCAAAAAAATCTTTATTAATCATATTTTCTCCTTAAAACTCAATATATGGTGAGATGTAAGCAATATCATCACTATTAATAGATATATTTTCATTGTCGATATTGAATATTACATTTTTATCATCGCGCCCTTTTAATGTGGCTACGAACTCTTTTCTCTCGTCAATCTTACGATAAAGCTTCACATTTACCAACTTGTCCATATATTTCTTGAATTGCCAATCATACTTCAAAGGTTTGTCCAAACCATACGATGACACATCTAATACATATGACTCATCATTGGTAGGATTGAGTTCTTCCAACTTGTCATCAATAAGTCTACTTACATCTACACAATCTTCCAGTGTAATACCAGAATCTTTATCAATATAGACTATTAAGTGCATACCATCATTTTTCTTAGTATACTCTACTTCTACTAAGCGAATATCTCCTGTAAATAATGGTGAAATGCTATCGTATACAATATCTGCAACTTTCATATCTCTCCTTACAAACAAGTAGGAGTGGCACCGGCCACTCCTAGTAATCATTTGTATTATAACACATTAAATTAAATTAATCAATACTTTTACATCAATTTTATAAAAACTTTTGCTGTAGCGGTAGCGTCATTAATAGCTCTATGTGCATTATCTAATATGATATTCAATCTTTCTACCACTGTTCCTAATTTATAATTTTTTAATCCTGGCAATTTCGTCTTAGCCATTTCAATAGTATCTACTAGTTGATTGTCAAAATTATATGCTAACTTCTTCGATATAGCATGAATAAATCCAATATCAAATGAGATATTGTGCGCCACCATTGTAGCTCCATGGCAGAACTTATAAAAGTCTGGTAAAACATAATTAATACTTGGAGCGTCTTTTACCATTTCATCATTGATACCCGTCAACTCGGTAATCTCTTTTGGAATATTTTTAGACGGCTTCACGAATGTTGAAAACACTTCTTCAATTCTACCATTTTTGATCTTACAAGCACCTATCTCAATTATTTCATCTTTGCTTGCTTCTAATCCTGTAGTCTCTAAGTCAAAAACAACAAATTCTCCATCAAATATTTTCTCGTCGTCATCAAATAAGCCACTCTGCTGATAATCTATATACTTTGTAGGCATAATTGTGTGATACTCTTCATTCACGTGTTTAAAAGCGGATTTTATTTCTTCTCGCTTGTACTCACAGCGAGCAATAGACTGACTAGTAAAATTGAGTTTGCCATTATATTCTCTAAAAGAACCAAAAGTACATACCTTCATACCAACCTCTATGAGATCTCCCTTTAGTTCATCACTACCTTTTGGAAAGATTGAACAATATAGGATTTTTCCTTCATTTTTTATAGCAAAACTATAAAATGCGTGATCGATCTCTTTCGTTTCGCCATTTTTTGTAGTCTTTCTCTTGTATGTACGCTTTTGATTACTAACTACTTCACCGCAGATCACAACATTCTCAATAAGAGAAGTAATCTTAGTAAAATCAACTGCTAAGTTATAATCATTCTTACCTATAATATTAGTAATATTTGATAGTTCATATACAGTTTTTTCTTCAGCTTCTCTGATGCTAGACATTAATTCCATATTCTTTTTGATTAGATCTTCTGTAGGCAGTTCATCGTCTTTTCGATCGAATACTATCTCAAATTCTGCCAAGAAACTATCTTGCAATTTATCTGCTACTAATTTCTCACGATTTAAACTCTTCGCGTATTCGTAATTGGTCGGAGACAATCTAAGAGATACTCTCACTTTCATGTCTACTATATCTACTGCCACGTCGTCATATGTGAAATTTTTAGACAAGGCTGGAAAATCATTGATAATGGTCATGTATGTATGATTTGCTATAGCGCGTTTATCTAGTGGACATTTTACGAATGCTAGTTCATATTTAACATAATCGCCTATTAGATCCCTAATCTTAGTCATTAGGGTATTTCTATTCTCTTCGATCGGCAAAAAACTCTCAGGATTATACAAAAAATTCATTGTGCATACATTATTCTTCTCCGAATATGTCGCATCTCTAAACTTTAATCCATTAAATATTGTATCTAAAATCTCTATTCCTTCTCTCATGCTAGCATTATAACAAAAAAAAAGAGAAGTGTCAATGCACTTCTTTTTTCTTATAATACAAATTGTAATACATCTACTACTATAACAAATAATAATAGTACAATTAATCCTATATTATTAATAATATTTATTACTTCTTGTTTTACAGGCTTTTTCCTAATCCATTCAATAGTAACGAATATCATCTGGAATCCATCTAGCGCTGGTATCGGCAACAGATTAAATACTGCTAGATTGACTGAGATCAATGGCAATAATAGTAACAAATAACTAAAACTTATCTGCGTATAAGTAGATATCATATTGATAGTGGTTACCGGTCCTCCTAATGAAGTAATTGCTAATTTGCCTGTGAGTAATTGCCCAATAATAATCAACATCTTCCATGCCCATTTGAACGAAAATGGAATACATTGAATGAGCGCTTCGCCAAAACTATATTTGTAATTACCAATCTCGAATCCGCTATTATTCTCATAACTATTCAAGAATGACCAACCTATATATTCGCCACTAGAATCGTATACCACATTAATATTAACGTCTATTAATTTTTTGACTCCATCTCTACGGATATTAAGTTTGATAGGAGATGTTACCATGTAATAAGATTTGTTGTCTTTGGTATAAGTATAATCATACTCGCCTGTATATGAATTTTCATATTTTTCTACCACTATCTCTGTGAGCAAATTATTGAATGTATCATCATATACAAAGTCTATCTTATGACCTTCTACACCGTAGACCACATCTCCTGACTGTAAGATTTCATAATTGATATTATCATTATTAACTTTCTTAATCTCTACCAAATCATATCCAACGCTCATCAATAATATAAATGAAAATATGATCGCGCTTAAGAAATTAAAGAAAGCTCCAAAAAATAGTACGATTAATCTTTTCCACGGCTTTTGATTATTGAATGCTTCTGGATTTTCTTTATCTTCTTCGCCTTCGCCCTCAAAAGCACAATACCCGCCTAGTGGAAATGCTCTAAGGCTAATCAATTCACCGTTTTTTCGTTTTTTCTGCAATATTTTAGGTCCAAATCCTACCGAAAATTCGTTTATTTTAAACTTTAATATTTTACCAGCAATATAATGACCTAATTCGTGTATCAATACCATTAACAATAAAACAATTATGGCTACAAATATGTAGCCAATATTGATCATTATTGAATTAAAACTAAGTAAATTTGACATATTTAATTAATATATGGTAAATATAGCCTTATTTATTCGTAAATTATAACATTATTAATGTAGCATACAAGAATATGAATACCGCTACAAATGTCATAGCGTCTATTCTATCTAACATACCACCATGTCCTGGGAAGATATTGCTACTATCTTTAATATTCGAGTATCTCTTTAGTTTACTTTCAAATAAATCCCCAGCCTGACCGAAGATAGACGCAAACAATCCTAACACTAAGAAATGCCACCAAGCTATACCATGCATACTAAGTATTGCAGATAAGGCTGGAACATAATACACTACCAAATATAGTAACATTGCACCGGCAATACCACCAATTAGACCACCCACT
>JAZOUZ010000058.1:0-9595 GCA_045658505.1 Candidatus Onthoplasma sp.
ATGCTAAAATGTGGTTCAAACTTCTTCATGGAGGCTCTGTACCTAAGACTCTAGAGAACCTAGAAGACGCAGCTAATGGCGAGAATTATGAGTGGACATCTATGTATAAAGAGTTTGCGGAAGTAGCTAGAGAAGAGGGATTCGACTACATCGCTCAAAAATTTGAAGGTGTAGCTAAGGTAGAGGCAGAGCATGAGGCTAGATATAGAGCACTTCTTGAGAATGTAAGAGAGAATAAATGTTTCATCAAGAAAGAAGTAAAGGTATGGGAGTGTCGTAATTGCGGACACAAGCATATTGGCAACAGTGCTCCAGAAGTATGTCCTGTATGTGATCACCCTAAGGCGTATTTTGAATTAGAAGCAAAGAATTATTAAAAGAAAAAAGACTAGATTGTGATCTAGTCTTTTTTGTTATGGCATTAAGAAACCAGTTTCTTTAGCTATGATATTGTAAATTTCATTGTCGATTTGATCTTCAGTTTTGGTTTTTCTACCGTCTTTGAATGTTACATCAAATCTCTTATCTCCTACACATATAGAATATTTAGTCTTCATTTTCTTTATAACAATTTTAGTAATTAAGTTTTCTTTGTTAGGCTCTGCTTTTGTTTCTTTCTTAGTATCAGTAGCTGGAATTTCAGTTACTATAGGAGTGTTGTTGTTATTAGATTTAGATTCTTCTTCGTCTTCTTCGTAATGAGGTGGAGTAGTAGTGTCTATCTTGATATCATCAGATTCACTATGCTTTTCATCTTCATCATTAAATGTTAAATTGTCAAAAGTTGCGATATCTTCATAGTGTGGGATATTGTAACCTCTTTCCTTATTGATTTCATCAATTGTTTTGTTTATATTAGATATACTAATAGGGTCTAGTGGAGTATTTTCGTTATCTTTTTTGTAGTCTTCTAATATTTTAGTTAGTTCTAATTCAGCATCAGAAGAAGATTTTTCATCTTTTTTCTCGTATATTACTTTATCAAAACCACTTCTAGAGAATATGTCTATAATCAAAGGATCTTTTTGATCTACAGTAGAATCCTTTTTGTTATCAGGGGTAACTTCGCCTTCTAATTTAGGTTCAGATTTTTTCTTTACATCGATTACAGTTGTTAATGGTTCAGGGAGATTTTGATCTTCTAGACTACTAGATTGATCGCCTAATACAGTATTCTTGCCGAAGAATAACTCTTTAGCCACATTATCAACATGATCTCTTTTGCTCATTTTTTTAGGGCGTTTGATATCTTGTAATTCTATTGCCATATTAGCATATATATCGATATTTTCGATTAGGTTCTTATCTTTTTTATTATTTAATGCGTAAGTTTTAGATTTTTCTATTTCACTAGTTACAAAATCATTAATCTTAATTAGTGAAGCATATATTGGATTAGCATTACGTGCTTCGATCATTTTAGAAATTAGTTTAACATTTTGTTGACTATTAGGTTTACCACCTAGGCACTCTACCATTAGGTCGTTAGCACATTTTTGAATATGGTGAATTCTATTTCTATTTACAATATTGATAGCAGTACGAGCGAATGCTCTGAATGGAGCAGTCCACTTGCTACCTGTTCTAAGAGCTAATACTCTATCATTAGATTGACTGATTTTAGATTCTAATTTCTCTAATTTAGTATCTATTGCAGCAGCTAGTTTTTCATATCTAATAGTAGCATGTTCTGCTATTAATTTGTTTTTCTCTTCTTGAGTCTTCGCTTTCTTTAGAGCTTTAGCATGTTGTTTATTTAGTTTCTTCAAGATCTTAGATACATTGCCATATTTAGCAGAATAATATTTCTTAGTGATAGCATTCTTAGTAGCGATAATAGCTGGAGTAAGTAGCAAACCACCCATCAAGCCAACAGATGCAGTAGACAATATATTCATAGCAGTATTAGCAGTAACAGGTATCAAAAGACCAGTACCTGCCACCATATTAGCAGCCATGATTGCTCCATATGTAATAGCACTACCAATCGCTACAGCTACAGCAGGGACTCCTACTTTCTTAGCTCCTATGTCGCGTATAGGATGGCGCTTTCTTCTAGTGATGGCGATTTGTTCATCAGAATTGTTTCCTTGTGGTAATAATCTGGTAGTATGGTCTTTAGCCATGTTTAGCATTTTATTAAAGTAAATGTCTAGTTCGTATGCATTGTATCCAAGCTTCTCGCGATCAACGAAATCAATGAAGTTGTCTTTGATGTAAAAAGCACGGTTATTGCTGTCACAATAAGACATATATGAACGATATATTTCTTGCAATTTCTTATTCTTCATGAATACCTCCAAAATTGTGTACTTATTCAGTACAAGCGATTATATTATACTTTTGGTAGTTTGTCAATACCCATTTTTCAAAAAATATTGTAAATTTTATGTGTAATAGATATTACATATATGATAAATATATGCTTTTGGATAAAAAAGAAGACTATCCTTAGTCTTCCTTGATATGAGATATACTGATATATTCACAAATTTTATCCATTACTTCAGCGACTGAGAGTAGTGAGGTATCTATGATTATTGCATTCTCGGGTACTACTAGAGGAGCGATTTCGCGAGTCTTATCTAAATGATCACGTTTTTTGATCTCTGCTAGGATAGAATCATAGTCTACAGATAAATTTTTTGATAATTCTTCTTTGTATCTACGAGTGGCTCGAACTTTTTCGTCGCAGTCAAGGTAAAACTTGTAGTCAGCATTAGGGTACACATGGCTACCTGTATCTCGTCCATCGACTATTATATTCTTGCCAATAGCGAATGATCGTTGAAAGTCGTCGATAATGCTACGTATATTCTTGTTTATGGCGACTTTTGCTACATTATTGGATACATCTATGTCTCTTAGTCTTGATGTAACGTCTAAATTGTTGATAGCAATATTTACTATATTGTCTAGGATATTCATATCTATTTTTAGTTCTGGAGTATCGCTATCTGTGGTGATAGAAGATATGTCGTATTTAGAGTCTAATAGATATGCTGTTACACCTCTAAATATAGATCCGGAATCAAAATGAATGATGCCTAATTTTTTACTTATTAATTTAGCTACGGTAGATTTTCCGCTACCTGCTGGTCCATCAATTGTTATTATCATTAATTAAACCTTGCCTGTCCTTTTAGTCCACGTGCGATACGAATTAGACGATTGTATTTAGCCACCCTGTCTGTACGACAAATTGAACCTGTCTTGATCTGACCTGCGTCGACTGCTACAGCTAGATCTGCGATGAAAGTATCTTCTGTCTCTCCGCTACGATGTGAGATAACGGTATTATAACCATTCTCTTTCGCTAGGCGAATCGTATCTAATGTCTCAGTAAGAGTGCCGATTTGATTTAGTTTGATTAGAATAGCATTGGCGACGCCTTTCTCGATGCCTTCACGAAGGATCTTAGGATTGGTAACGAATACGTCGTCGCCTACGATTTGGATTTTATTTCCTAATTTCTTAGTAATCTTAGTCCAACCTTCCCAATCATTTTCGCTCAATGGATCTTCTATAGATATAATAGGGTATTTAGTGATCAATTCGGCATACCACTCGATCATATCGTCAGTAGATTTGTTACCCGTATTACTCTTAGTTAATTCATATATTTTTGTTTTAGAATTATAAAATTCACTAGCAGCAACGTCCATAGCAATAGCTATATCTTTGCCGGGAACATATCCTGCATTTTTGATTGCGTCTACTATAGCCTGTAATGGTTCTTCATTATTCTTGAAGTTTGGAGCAAATCCGCCCTCGTCGCCTACTGCAGTAGAATAACCAATAGACTTCAATACTTTTTTGAGAGCGACAAAAGTTTCACCAGCATATTGCATAGCGTCGTTGAATGTCTTAGCTCCTATTGGCATGATCATAAATTCTTGGAAATCGACATTAGAGTCTGCGTGTGCACCACCATTAATAACGTTCATCATAGGCATAGGTAGAGTAGTGCCTTTTCCTAATTCTGCATGAAGCGGTAGATTGTTTGATTCAGCTCTTGCTTTTGCTATCGCTAGACTGACTGATAAAATAGCGTTAGCACCAATATTTGTCTTGGATTCTGTACCATCGATAGATAGCATTAGATTGTCAATCTTAGCCTGATCGGATATGTCTTGACCGATAAGGGCGGGTGCTAAAATTTTATTGACGTTATCACAGGCTTTTAATACACCTTTACCATTGAATCTAGATCCGCCATCACGAAGTTCTAAGGCTTCTCTTTCTCCTGTAGATGCTCCGCTAGGTACTATCGCTGTAGTAGTAATGCCATTATCAAGTGATAGTTCGCATTCTACACTAGGATTACCACGACTATCGATGACTTCATATGCTTCTAAATTTTTGATTATCATAAATACCACCTTTTAATGCTTTCATTGTAGCACAAAAAAATAATTTTGAAAAACGATTTAATTAATATAAGACTTTTTTTAATTTTTGTGATATAATGAGCGTATGAACATATTTAGTATAAAATTAGCGAAAAGAAGTGCTAATGTATTCATGGCTGAGACTGACTCCGGCGAATATATGCTTCATAGCGATATATTAGTCAAAAATAATATTCGAGTAGGAAGTGTTGATGATAGTATCTTCTTTGATTCGGTGGAAGAAAGTGCAGTACTGATCGGATATAATTTAGCACTAAAGTACATTGGTGCTAGTATCAAAACGGAGAAACAAATCAGGGATTATCTATATCGAAAAGAATATCACAAAGATCCTATAGATCAGATAATCATGAAGTTAAAAGAATACAAAATAATAGACGATAAAACTTATGCTGAGATTTTCGTGAGATCTAATCCAAATTATAGTCGGCGAAAATTAAAACAAAAAATAAATAACAATGGAATTAAAAGTGATTTGGTAGACATTGCGACTGAAAATGTAGACGATACGGATAGTGCTATGCGACATGCTGAAAAATTCTTAAGGAATAAAGAAGCAACAAAAGAAAATATAGACAAAATGATCAGGAGACTAAGTTATTTAGGATATAATTGGGACAGCATTAGACAGGTATTGAATAGACTAAAATACGACACGGAGGATATAGAATGATAGGAATAGATATTGAGAAGATTGACAGATTCAAGCATTGGACAGATGAGGGATTCAAGCGGATATTCACGGCAAAAGAGATAGCATACGCTAACGAATTCGAGAATAAGATCGAGCATTTTTGCGGTTTTTATTGCGTGAAAGAAGCATTTATTAAAGCATTAGATGATGATGGGATAAGTTTTAGTTCGATAGAAATATTACATACAGAGTCGGGGAAACCTTACATTAATAGGACTAAATATATAGACTCTATTCTTCGCGAGAAATTTGCTAATAAGATAGAGATTAGTATATCTCACACGAAAGATTGTGCTACTGCTGTAGTTTTAGTTGAATAAGTATTGACAAATCAAATTTTTATGCTATAATGCAACCACTATTTGAGTTTTTAGGAGATTGATTATGGCAATGTTGAAAGATGGACTTGATCTTAATATTGATGAATGGTTCCCAAGTCTTGATAAGGAATTACCGCTAACTAAGGGTGTGAAGACTAAGAATTTGAGAGATAGACAAGATTTTGCTTATGATCATTTTCAAAGATTTTATTGTAGGTATGTTAGCATTCATAGTAGCGAGAAATATTTGTTTATGAAAAAAGAATTTTATACTCAAGAAAATGTAGATAGGATATTAGAGTATATGTATTATGCAGAGAAGAAAATTCGTAGACAAGTACGAGCAGAAGAGAGTCTAATAATGAGATCTTACCTAAAACATTTCTATGAAGGTAGAATGGAGTGTGTAAGAAGGTTATTAAATAAAAAGTTAAAAGAAAGGCAAAAAGAATTACGCCAATTAGCAAGACGCGAAGCGGAGTCTGTATAGAGTGAAGAGTTGAGATAATATCTCGACTCTTTTTATTTGACAATGTTATATACATTTTTTATACTTTTAGTATAGTTATATGTATAAGGAGCAAATATTGAAAGTTAAAGTATATATGCAGACATTAAATGAGAAGCATACATTGTATGCTGATGAGTCGAATGATTGCGTTTTAGTCGATGAACAAAATACCAATTATGAGACAGATCGATTCATATTTAAAGTGGGTACAATGGTGAAAGATTGGCCTAATGAATTGATTAATGACAAGATATTAGATGGTTTATCATATAAGATTGTTATCAATAAGAAAGACAAAGAACTCGAATATACTTTTAAGAATAAATTTCCAGAAGATATATATAGATTAGATACATTGGTAGACGAAGTAAGGAGATGCTAAGAATGTCGACTAGTAGATACGAGTATCTAAGGAAAAGATATTGTCCTAAAGATGTGCTTACTGAGATATTTGTTGCGTATTATGGCGAAGATTCTAGAGGTTCGATACAAGACATGATTGATACGATAGACATAATTTTTGTAGCTGATAGTAATTTAATATCTGAGATACGTGAGGAGTTTAAATCAAAATATGACAACCGACCAGATGCAGATTGGCAAAAGTTGGCAGATGAATTTATTAATAATTTACAGGCATTGTCTAAAAATGGTAAGAACTTCGATATAGACTTATTGTATAGAGAACGAGATATTCTAAGATCTGTCGGATTTGATCCTACGCAAATGTTCCAAGTGGCAAAATAACAAAAAGATTAAAGTTAAATAATAAATCTAAGGCAACTCGTGAATTTAGTGATTCAGTTAGTGCAGCTTTCAGTCTAAGAGAGCTTACAGTTGATGTGGTAGATTTAGATTCGTTTATTGATGTGTATAATTTGTGTGCACGAGATAAGGTTGTTTATTCTTGTCAGTCTCTTAAAACGAAAAAAGGACAATTAAAAGAACAATTAGATATACAAGAAATTAAAGATGATTTTATTAGTGATAACGTAGAGTTTCCTTCTTTACAAGATTTGAATAAAAAGGAGAAAGAGTTTTTATTAGATTTTTTCTCTGCTAAAGGCTTAGTACAAGATTGGGACGAAGAATATGTGAGTTATATAGTAAATGGAATCAATAAACTTTTTAATAAAGATTTCAAAACAATTAGTGAAATACGAGAAGATAAGTCTTTATTAATTTTATTAAAGCTACGAGATTTATTTTGTCAACATATTCAAAGTTTTATGATCACGGAGAATGCCAATAAAATGGATTATATAGAATCAAGTATGCGATCTAATCGATATGATGCTGTAGTTGATTATTTTAGGAATCATCCTAAAGTGGCAGGGTTATACGATCAGATAATAAGAGACATATATATACCTGTAGGTACTAGTACTAGTTTTGGTACAGTGATGCATGAATATAATCACGCTTTTGCGCATTTCGGCAGTAATACTTGCGGATTTAATAATGAATCTGAGGGCTTCAATGAGATAGTCAATGAATATTTGACACAGCGACTCATTATGAAATCAAGATCTCTAATTGATCAGTCTGCAAGAATACGTGTAGATAAGAATTGTGCTTATACTTATGGTATAGAAATTTTGAAACCTTTTTTGGATAAATACGAAAATGAATTAAAGAAGTGTCAAATTGGGTGGACTTTTGAAAATTACGATCGAGAAAGATCTAAAGGGTTATCTTCTGAAGAGTTAATAGACAAAATGCAGAATTGGACAGCATCTAGGGAATTAAAGGAATTTATTGGAGAAGATAACTTTAAGAAACTAATGGCATTTAGCAATATGATTGCAGATCAAAACTATGGTCAAAGTCTTATAAAAGTATTCATAAATGGAGAAAAAAAAGACTTACCATTGTCGATGGTAGTTGTTGTTTGTACTGAGAATCATATGGCTGTACAGGTGATTGCTCCAGAGTATAGAGATTTGATAATTAAATTTATGGATTATTATCGTTTTATTGAGAAGTTGGCAGATCATTATGAAGATTTTGAGAAAGGTAATATCATTAATATTTTATTAGATTCGGAATTGCAACAGTCAAATGCTGAAAGAGACATAAATAAAGACTCAACTGATGAACTAGATACTGTTACTAACGATGGGGAAATAGGAGTATAATATATAGATAATTTAATAAATGAAAAAAATACGCAAATCGATTGCGTATTTTTAGTCTACTATTGCTTCTTTAATTTTACTAGAATATTTTCTTCAGAAATCTCAGTGTTTTCTGAATAGTCAGGATTATCGATCTTGGTAATGTCTAATGCTAACAACTCAGTTTTGATTTTATCACTGTATTTCGCAATGATTTCATTTAGCTCTTCACTATCAGTATTTAGTTCTATTATGATTCTGTCTTCTACGTTGAAGTTGGCCGATTTTCTCATCACTTGAATAGATCTAATTAATTCTCTAGATAGACCTTCTAACATTAATTCACGATCAATAGTCACATCTAACACTACAGTTATTTCGTTTTCGTTAGCGATTACGAAATCGCCTTTAGCTTTGGTAGATAGTACGAATAGATCGCTAGCTAAATTAGTAAATTCGCCAACATTCACAGATCCGGATTTGAATCCATTTACCATTGCTTGCATTTCTGCATCAGAGGCGCTTGCTAGAAGATTTTTTACTTTTTGTACGTCGCCCTTTAGTACTGCACCAGCCTTTCTAAAGTCAAGATTTAGGTATTCTATATTGAATTTAGAGTTGTCATGTTCGATGATGATATTCTTGATATTCAATTCGCTCTCAATGATATCTCTATATAATTCTACCGCACTAGCGACATCATCATTGCCATTGATGAACATAGTCTTCAATGGTTGTTTTACTTTGATTTGATTCTCATTTCTAAGTTTGCTAGCCATAGTGAATATATCTCTCACGATATTAGTTTTCTTAGTTAGATCACTATCAGTTACTGTGTATTCGTTCATTTTGAATCCGTGAATTGCAACACTTTCGGCTGCGGTAGAGTCTAATTCTCTTACTGCGTTTTGCCAGATGTATTCACTGATGAATGGGATGATTGGGAACATTACCATAGATATATTCTTAAGAGCATAATGCAAACAGAAATAAGCATTCATTGTATCGCTATTGTCTTCGCTCTTATAGAATCTTCTACGATTATTTCTGATATACCAATTAGTAAGTTCATCGATTAGATTCTCAAAATCTTTTGCTACCGCACCGAAGTCTTGGTGTGAGTAGGCATCATAAGTATTTTTAGTAAATTCATTAATTCTATTGATGAGCCACTTATCCATAAATGTAAGATCATTCTCAATAGGAGTATAATTGGTTAGGTCTGGATTATCTATGCTAGCATAGGTGTTTAGGAAAATGTAGGCATTCCATAGACCTAATAATTTTCTTTTGACTTCATCGCAAGTATCTCTACCGAATTTTACATCATTAATGAGTGGAGTGGCTACAAAATTGTATCTAATAATATCGGCGCCGATCTCTGTGAATGCTTGATCTAGAGGTATATTATTAGGGCTAGATTTAGATAATTTTTTACCATCTTGAGCGAGTAGCATTGGAGTAGTAGCAATTTTTTTGAATGGTGCCTTACCTGTCAATACTACACTCATTACTAGTAGGGAATAGAACCAAAGTCTAAT
>JAZOUZ010000059.1:0-7556 GCA_045658505.1 Candidatus Onthoplasma sp.
TGAAAGTAATATTAAGCATTTTAATTATCTTAATATAATTATTCAAATATCTAGACTTATTGATATCAAATATGTTACTTAAAATATCTCGACTCGCCCTTTGTTTTAGCAAATCAAAATCTATCTTCGGCGAAGATATATGAATGTTGAAATATTTATAAACATCTTTTAGATCCATATATATCTTCACCTCGCCTAAACCTGTAAAATAAATATATTCATCAAATCTCATCACTCGATCTATGTTCTTAATTATTATTAATCTGTTATTTTTCTTAAGATATAGTACTTCTCCAATCTGCATCATAATAGCATCAAAAACAATCAATCGATGTCTAGAATACGTATGAAAAATTATCCCATCTTTAGTGATTCTTAATCTTGGGAAAGCAACGAATTTATGTTTTCGTTTTTTTAATACCACAATCGTAATAGATACCGCTAAAAAATATGCGATTAATAAGAAAAACATGTAATAATATTAGCCAATGTGGTAAAAATTAAAAATATATTTGACAATTTTATATTGAAATAATAGAATTATAACAAGGAGGAAGAATGAAAGTAAAAATTGGATTAAATGGATTCGGTAGAATCGGTCGACTAATCATGCGTGCAAGTGTAGATAGAGATGATGTGGAGGTCGTGGCTATCAATGACCCATTCCTAACCCCTGAATACGCATGCTATCTATATAAATATGATACAGTTCATGGTAAAGCAGATAGTGAACTAAAGGTTTCAGAAAAGGGATTGAAACTAAATCGAAAGACCGTTGCATTTTTCGCAGAGAAAGAGCCTGAGAATATAGATTGGAGATCTGCTGGTGCTGAATATATCATTGATTGTACAGGCAAATTCACTAACGCAGATGACGCTATTAGGCACCTACAAGGTGGCGCTAAGAAAGTTATCATCAGTGCACCAGGAAAAAATTGCCCTACATTCGTAATGGGTGTCAATGAAGATAAATACGAGCCAACTATGACAGTAGTCTCTAATGCTAGCTGTACTACTAACTGCCTCGCTCCATTAGTAAAAGTGATCGATGATGTTTACGGTATCGAAGAAGGTCTAATGAGCACTATCCACTCAACAACCGCTACACAGCTAACTGTAGATGGTATATCCAAAAAAGATTGGCGTGGTGGTCGTGCTGCTAGTGCTAATATTATTCCTAGTTCTACCGGTGCTGCAAAAGCAGTTGGCGAAGTATTGCCTCATCTCAAAGGTAAACTTACTGGAATGAGTTTCCGCGTGCCTACTATTAATGTAAGCGTAGTAGACTTTACTGTAAAGCTTAAGAAAGAAACAACTTATGAACATATCTGCAAGACTATCAAGAAATATAGCAAAGAAATAATGCCAAATGTATTAGGATATACTGATGAACCTGTAGTATCTAGCGACTTTATTGGAGATGCTCATACATGTATCTTTGACGAAAAGGCAGGAATCATGCTTAGTCCTAAGTTCGTAAAACTTGTTGCTTGGTATGACAACGAATGGGGATATTCTAATAAATGTCTAGACCTAGCTGTCGTAATGAACAAAAAAGATAATGCCAAGAAATAAACAAAAAACAAGTCATCTGACTTGTTTTTTTATACCTTTGCAGATTGCTCTAATTCTAAAATTATCTCATCTCTTACTGCTTTAATGTGAGAAGTAGATAGATTATATGGGTCTACTAGTCTATCAGTATTCTCTATATCGCTATCGTACTTATACTCATCTGATTCTAAATATTTCTTATGAGCGCCAATTCTAAATTCTTTATACAAATATGGATCATCGACTATTCTTCTTCCTTTTCGATCAGTTCCTATACATCTAATTCTAGCACAATAATTATACATATCATTTGCTGCTTTAGTTACATCTGCTATAAACTGATCATAGCCTTCTTTAGCAAATAAGATACAATGAGAATTCAAATCAAACTCATCTTTCTCTAAATCATAATATCCCAATATGAAGCAATTAGGAACTTTTTTAGTTTGTCGAATAAACATCTTTTTATTTAGAACACCTTCCAATAAATAAGTCGCAGCGATATACTTATAATCCAAATCTATAAGATCTCTATATCCTAATGTTGTATTCTGTTGTCCTTCGACTGAACCTGCGTACAGATCTATCTGAATGCTATCTGGCATAATCAGAATAATGTTAACACCTGTGCCATCTCTTACATATGTATAATCCTTAAACCTAGTGTGATAATCAGTATTAATAGTACCACATTTACTAGCAGTAGATTCAATACAATCTCTATCAAAAAGTAGAAAATCTGATTTGTGCCCTAATATAGAGTCACCCACATCTTTATGTGTACCATGAATATACATTTTAAAAGGTCTTGTTGAATTAACATGTTTCATATACATGTCAAAATCTTTCATTGATACTTTCATTTTTTCTCCTATTATATCTAGTATTTTATCATAAATACGAAGCATATGCAACTAAATAAAAAAGAAATAGGAAACCCTATTTCTTTTATTTTATTATTGCGGTACTTTACTGCTATTGATCTTGATATGAACATCACGAAGTTGTTGGATAGTTACTTCACTTGGAGCGTTCATGAGTAGGTCTTGAGCTTTAGCATTCATTGGGAAGGTTACGATCTCACGAATACTCTCTTCGTCAAGAAGCAACATTAACATTCTATCCACGCCTGGAGCAATACCTGCGTGAGGTGGAGCACCATACTGGAATGCTGTATACAATGCACCGAACTTATTCTCTAATACTGATTGGTCATGACCAACGATCTCGAATGCACGCTTCATGATCTCAATATCGTTATTTCTCTCAGCACCACTAGACAATTCAATACCATTCACAACGATATCATATTGGTTAGCATTGATAGAGAAGATGTCTTGAGTATTGAGTGCTTCTAGTCCGCCTGCCGGCATACTGAATGGGTTATGCGCGAAGTCAATTTTTCCTTCTTTATTTAGCTCAAACATTGGGAAGTCTACAATCCAGCAGAACTTATAACAATTCTTCTCGATCATATCCATCTTGCGAGCCACTTCTGTACGAAGGAGTCCAGCAAGTTTATTACACATGCGCTCTTCGTCAGCAATAACGAATATATCATCACCAATCTTAGCACCTGTTACTTCGACCATTTTCTTTTGCTCTTCTTCGCTAATAAATTTAATGATAGGTCCTTTTAGCGAACCATCTTCTAATACTCTTACCCAAGCTAAACCACCTGCGCCATTGTCAAGCATAAACTTAGTAAGATCATCAAAGAAACTACGAGGTTGCTGGCTACAATCAAGAGCAAAACCTCTAACAGTTCTACCCTTGAATGCACCGAATGTAGAATCCTTGAACACTTCGGTCAAATCCTTCAAAATTAATGGATTTCTTAGATCTGGCTTGTCTGTACCGTATTTTACCATCGCCTCTCTATATGGAATACGCTCGAATGGTTTGTTCTCAAGCTCATACTTACCATACTTTTGGAATGCTTTGATTAGTACTTCTTCTGTTACCTTGAATACATCTTCTTGAGTAGCGAAAGCCATCTCGATGTCTAACTGATAGAATTCACCCGGACTACGATCTGCACGAGCATCTTCATCTCTAAAGCATGGAGCGATCTGGAAATATCTATCCATACCTGAGCACATTAATAATTGTTTGAATTGTTGAGGAGCCTGTGGTAGAGCGTAGAATTTACCTGGATAATTTCTACTAGGTACTAGATAATCTCTCGCTCCCTCTGGACTAGATGCAGATAAAATTGGAGTTTGGAACTCTTCGAATCCCAACTCTCTCATCCAAGTACGAAGATCGTACAATAGATCACTTCTAACCTTCATAATTCTCTGCATTTGAGGATTACGAAGATCGAGATATCTATATTTCAATCTCAAATCTTCACTAACATTTCTACTCTCCATTATTTCGAATGGAAGAGAGTTCTTGCTCTTAGATAGGACTTCTATTTTCTCTACTTGAAGTTCTACCTTACCAGACTCTAGCTTTTCATTGTATGAAGAAGGATCTCTAGGGATAATAGGTCCTGTTACAGATATTACTGATTCCTTAGATATACCAGCAACCATGCTATCATCTTCTACTTTTAGTTGTACCATTCCATAATGATCTCTAAGGTCTACGAAAAGAATACCTCCATGATCACGAATATTACTTACCCAACCGGCGAGTTGGACAGTCTGACCTAGGAGAGACTCGTTAACTTCTCCACATTTTTTAGTTCTATACATATTTATACCTACCTTATTTTTTCCTTGATTTTATCCATTACATCAGCAGCATTCGCTTTGCCTTTCGTTTCTCTCATCACTTGACCTACCAAGAAATTGAGTATCTTAGGATCTTGCTCTGCCTTGTACTGCTCTACTACATCAGCCTTCTCACTGAGTATTCTATCTACTATCTCGAATACGAAATCATTAGAAAGATCAGCCATAATACCACGAGCCTTAGCCTCTGCCTCTGCATTGAGATCTGTACCCCAGATATTGGTGAGCAAGTCTTTAGCAGACAATCTCTGTACCTTACGCTCGTCTACAGCCTTGATGATCCAAACTAGGTTGTCTACACTTATTTGAATCTCTCCGCCATCTTTGATTCTAGCGAGTACTTCAGTAGTGATCCAATTTGATACAGTTTTAGGCTGAGGATATTTAGCGATACATTCTTCGTAGAATTCCGCCACCGCCTTATCCGCCAATATAACATTAGTATCGTATTCGTTTAGTCCGTACTCTTCCATATACTTCTTCTTTAGTTGGTCTGGAAGTGCTGGCATAGTCGCACGAATGTTATCAATAATATCTTCACTGATATTCACTGCCAACAAGTCTGGATCAGGGAAGTAACGATAATCTTCACTATTTTCCTTAGTTCTAAGCGTGAAACTAATACCTTTCTCATCGTCCCACTTACGAGTTTCTTGCTCGATTATTCCACCATTGTCTAGGATTTCTTGCTGACGGGCGATCTCGTAATTGATCGCTCTATGCACAGACTTGAATCCCATGATATTCTTCATCTCCACCTTAGTACCAAATTCCTTGCTACCTTGTGGACGAAGTGAGATATTTACATCCGCACGCATTTGACCTTTTTCGATCTCACAGTCAGCGACTCCTGCATAGATATAGATCTGTCTTAGTTTAGTCAAGAACTCTATTGCCTCGTCTGCTGTCTCCATATGAGGTTCTACCAATGCATCAGTAACCAATTCGATCAAAGGCACACCACCACGATTGTAGTCAATCATAGTGATATTGTCTTGGTGAACAAGTTTACCTGCATCTTCTTCGAGGTGTATGCGATTGATAGGAATATCCTTCTCTCCTACACGAAGATGACCATTAATACATATAGGTTTCTCTAACTGACTGATCTGATATGCCTTAGATAGATCGGGATAGAAATAATTCTTTCTTTCGAATACCGCTGTTCTATTAATATCAAAATTTAGCGCTAAGCCTGCTCTAATAGTCTGCTCTACTGCTTTCTTATTTAATACAGGTAACGCCCCTGGTAGACCAACGCAGACCGGACAACAGTTGCTATTAGGTGTACTACCATAAGTATTGCGACAACTACAGAAGCATTTACTCTCAGTCCTTAGTTCCGCATGGACTTCTAGTCCAATAATTACATCGTATTTCATTTTACTTTTCCTTTCTCTCTTCGATGAATTTTGCGAGTTTATATATAGTCTTCTCATCGAACTTCTTCGCCATTAATTGAATACCCAATGGCATATTATCTTCTCCCTTACCATAAGGGATATTCATAGATGGACTACCGATAATGTTCGCTGTTACCGTGAATATATCTTCTTTGTAGGTCTCTACAGGATCATTAGGCTTACTACCAATCTTATAAGCAACACCCACAGTAGTCGGCATAATAATAATATCACAATCTTTGAACGCATCAGCAAAACCATCTACTAATAATCCTTGTACTGCCTTAGCCTTCTTGTAATACGCATCATAATATCCAGATGATAATACATAGTTACCAAGCATTATACGACGTTTTACTTCTTTACCAAAGCCCTCACTTCGACTCTTCTTGTAGATGTTTTGAAGATTCTTGGCCTCTTGATTGCGATAAGTATACTTCACACCATCGAAACGAGATAGGTTACTAGTCGCCTCTGCCCATGCTAAGATATAATATGTCGCAAGGCTTAGATCCAAATTCTTGATAGAAACTTCTACAACTTTAGCACCCTGACTATTTAACCATTCGATGAATTCTTTATAATTCGTTTCACTCGCTAATCCGTCTACCATTGATAAGATTTCCTTTGGTACACCGATCTTGATATTAGATAGATCTAGACTTAATTCTTCGCTGTAATTATCTACTACTGCCTTAGCACTAGTCTCATCGTGGATATCCTCACCTGCTAAGACTTCTAACATAAGTGCATTATCTCTCACGTCTCTAGTAAATATACCCACCTGATCTAATGAACTAGCATATGCTACTACACCATAACGAGAAATACGACCATAACTAGGCTTCAATCCATATAGTCCACAATAACTCGCTGGCTGACGAACACTACCACCTGTCTCTGTACCTAATGCTATAGGACACATATTGAGAGCTACCGCAGTAGCACTACCACCAGATGATCCACCCGCTACTCGATCGAATGAGATAGGATTGTGAGAGACTCCGAATGCTGAGTTTTCAGTCGAACTACCCATAGCGAATTCGTCCATATTCGCTCTACCGATAATGATCGCACCTTCGCTTATCATCTTCTCTACAACAGTAGAATTATATGGCGCCACATAATTCTCTAATATTTTAGAACTACAACTACATTTCTTGCCTTTATATAAGATATTGTCCTTGATGATAACAGGTACACCTGCTAGTTTCCCACTGAATCCATTAGCGATCTTAATATCCATCTCACGCGCCAACTCAATAGCATCATCGAAAGTCTCTAATACTGCATTGTAATCTCTTTTTTCATTGATTCTATCTAAGAATGCCTTCACTACTTCCACAGTAGTTAATTCTTTAGATCTAATCTTCTCTCTAATCTCAAATGCTGATAATTCTATAATACTCATATTCTACTCCATTATCCTAGGTACTACTATACTATCTCTACGAACGATCGGAGAATTAGCAAGCAATTCGTCTACCGGAGTACTCTCCTTAGCTACGTCATCTCTTAGTTCGCTAAAGTCCATTACATTATACTTGATTTCTCCACTAATATCCGCATTCTTGATGATATTAGCTAGCTCTACCGCGCTCTCGAACTCGGGTATAAATTCCGCCAATTCTTCATCTGTATATTCTAATTTTGACAATTCTGCTAAATGTTTAATATCTTTGATATCCATATTTACTCCTGTATTAGATTTTACTATAAATACACAAATTTTCAAAATTATTTTTACCCTTTTAAGAAAAAAACCACAAGTAATGTGTACCTGTGGAATCTTCGCATGACAAAAGGCACACATATTAAATGTGGTATTGATTATTATTGTTATTATTATTAATCATCT
>JAZOUZ010000060.1:0-16084 GCA_045658505.1 Candidatus Onthoplasma sp.
TAATAAATTATTATTTATAAAAATTGGATTATTTGGAATAATTGCAAGATTTAATTCTTTGTTTTTTAATTCTGATATATCTTTATCGTCTATAATTATCTCGCCCGAAATTGGTTTGTTGATTTTACCTATTAGGCGTATAATGGCACCTGTGCCGACATAGTCATCTCCGATGATCAGTGTGGACTTATCAAACTTATGACTATAATCATATAGGACGAAGAAATCTTCAGTGTACTTCATGTTTATATTTCTTAATTCAATCATGACTATAGTATATCATATTTTTTTTAATTCGTAAATAGATTAAATTAAAAATTAATGTAACCAGCGCCTTCTGCGTCTATGTTATGAGATATTGGTGTGCAGTGTGAGAGTAAAAATTTCTTAACATTTTCATTTGTCATCTCAGGATATTTTGATTTTATGATAGCACATATTCCAGCGATGATTGGTGTAGCTACGCTAGTGCCAGACATTTTTGTGTACGGGCTATGGAGATTGCTACACGAGATAATATCTACTGCTGGAGCGAGTAGATCTGGTTTGTGTCCATAGATGGTTGGTCCACGACTACTAAAATCTGCAGTTCCGATATTGTTTAAATCTAGTCCGCCGACAGTAATAATGTTTGGATTGACACCGGGAGATTTGATTGTATTTTGATTTGGTCCGCTATTGCCGGCGGCTGCGACTACTATTATTCCTTTTTTCCACAGCGCTTCAGCACCTTTCGATAATGGATCTAGATTGACTTCGCACTCGGCTCCAAAACTCATGCACACGATACCGATATTGTATTGTTTGTGATTGTGGTATATCCATTCCATAGCGTCTAAGATTTTATTACTATTGCTATTGCCTTTGTCTGACAATGCTTTTATTGAGACGATATTTGCGAGGTTTGCATAACCTGTATTCGTTTTTGATAATATGCCATTGCCACAAGCTATACCACTTACAAATGTACCGTGTCCATTGTCGTCGTAAGGAGTTGACTGATTGTTAATTAAGTCTATGAATTTAATTATCTTATTCTTTGGTAGCACAAAATCTAAGTGTGGGTGAATGCCGGTGTCTATAAAACAAATGGTCTGTCCTTGACCAAAGAATTTACCTTCTGTTAGTCTATCTAAATGGATAAAATCTTGATCAAAACTATCAGATAATACTTGTGAGTTGGCGTGAATATAGTTTACTTGAGAGATGTTTGATAAAATGTTGATATCATCAATGTCTGCATTTATCAAAAATGAATTGATGAATCTATAAGATTTATATTCATAATTGTTCGTTTCTAAAAATTTTTTTACAATATAAAAATCATTGCAATTTACTAAAATTTCTTGCATAGATTGTGTAGATAAGATATTTACATTCAATAGTTTAGGACTTATTTTATTCTTGTTCATTGATTGTATTTATTAGATTATTAAGCATGTTTTGTTGATCGCTATTTAAGAAGGGAGCTAATGTGGTTTTAAGATTGCTTAGAGAATTTGAGTCTAATTTTCCTTCCTTTTTTAGTTTGCTGGCTTCGCTCATAAGATTTGTCATAAGATCGGATTGATTCATATTTTTATATTTATTAAGGATTTCTTCATATTCGTTAGGAATAGACGTATCTTTTTTGTTTTTTTCATTTTCTTTAGCGAAATTTCTAAAATCTCTTGGCATAATGTACCTCGTTGTTATTTATGATTGCACTTAGAAATAAGTGTCAAAATACAAGAATCATCATATGTATAATTATGGAAGATAGTAGAAATGCTTTATTCGTGGAGCCTAACGCATATATACAGCGAGTAGAGAAAAAAAAGAAATCACCAAGTAAAATAATATTTCAAGAACCATATGAGAGTGTGCCTACTCATTATATTAATAATGGTTTTAAAAAGGGAGAGTGCGATTGTGTCCATAAGGAGAAAGCAAAACAGAAAAATCAAGGGTTTGATATCGGATCATTAATGCCGATTCTCGGATTATTTGGTGGTGAAATGTCTGGACTCACTAACCTTCTACAAGGAATAGGCTCTGGAGGAGGAATGCAAAATATTATTTCTACGATATTATCTAATCCTGATAAGGTGAAAAGTGTAATGAAAATATTTGGAGAAAATAAGAAAAAGACATCTAAAGAATATATTAAAAAATCTGATCTTCAAATAAAAAATTATACAAAAGTGGAATAAAATCAATAAAAACCACAAAAAATCATTATTTTTAAGCTGAAATTAGAAAAAATAAAATTTTTATTGAGATTGATTTGGTGCAAGAAAAAATATTAAGCAAGTACATGCTTAATATTTTTCTTTTCACTATGTTTGTATAATACGATTTTTCTACCGATGGTGGTAATTACTTCGGCACCAAGTTTTACTGCTATTTCAGTTAGTTCAAATTCAGTCGGAAGGTCTAAAGTTTCTTGTATAGTGATCTTTACTAATTCGTGATTGAATAATTCTTCTTCTATTTGCTTTAATACATTTTCAGTAAAGCCGTCTTTGCCTACCCAAAGGGTGGACTTAATACTAGTGGCTATACTGCGAAGTTTGATTCGTATTTTCTTGTCTATCATAATATCTCCTAAAAATAAATTTCATACTCGAGACTACCAAATACGATGGTGTCTCCGTCTTTGACTCCGGCTTCTTTTAGTTTGTCCATGATGCCATCTTTTTCTAGTCTTAATTGGAAATAGGCTAGAGATCTAGAGTCGTTGAATACGATTCCGCGTTGAAGATTGTTTAAATATCCGCCGGACAACTCATATACACCTTCTGATAGTTTATCAATCTTAACCGAAGTAGTATCCTTTTTCTCTAACTCAACTTGCTCTACAGGGATTGGTTCGCTCTTAGGTAGAGTGATGAGCTTTTGATATATTTTCTTTACTAATTCGTCTACATTTTTTCTAGTAATAGAACTAATAGGAATAATTTCAACATCATCAGATATATTTCCCCTGAATCTATTCATTCTCTCATCTAGATCTTCGATAATATCAGTCTTGGTAAATACGACAATCTGAGGAAGGGTAGACAATCTTTCGTTGTATTTCTTGAGTTCTTTATTAATAGTTAGATAATCTTTCACAATATCGTTGCCATAAAATTCACTAGCATCTATTACATGTACTACTAATCTAGTGCGTTCAATATGTGCTAGAAATTCATGCCCAAGTCCAGCGCCTTCACTGGCACCGTCGATTAGTCCTGGAATATCAGCTACTACGAAACTATCGTCATAGATTTTGACTACTCCTAGATTGGGGTGTAGAGTGGTGAACTCATAATCTGCGATCTTTGGTTTAGCATTAGTGATAACGCTCAGTAAAGTTGATTTACCAACATTAGGTTTTCCTACCAATGCTACATCTGCTATAGTCTTTAATTCAAGGGTTACTTTATACCATTCTGTAGTCTCGCCTAATTGACTAAATCTAGGAGATTGACGAGTAGGGGATTTGAAAAAATTATTTCCTTTACCTCCGCGTCCGCCTTTTAGAGCACAATAGGTATATCCGTCTTCGTACATGTCGGCGAGGACTTGATCTGTCTCTCGATCTTTTATTACTGTGCCACATGGTACTTTGATATATACATCTTTACCATTCTTTCCGTGTTGAAGTTTGCCGTGTCCAGATTCTCCATTTTCTGCTTCAAACTTTTTTACAAATTGGAAGTCAATAAGTGTATTCTTAGATTTGTCAGCTACGAAAAATACAGAACCGCCATTACCGCCATCCCCACCGTCTGGTCCGCCTTTTTCTACGAATTTCTCGGTGTGAAAGCTTACCTTACCGCTTCCTCCATTTCCTGATTTTATTGATATTGTTACTTTGTCTAAATACATATTTATCCTTTTTCTTTGTAGTATTTACATATATTTTTTAATTCACATTGATCACATTTTGGATTTCGTGCATGACAAATGTCTCTACCGAACCATATCATTTGATGATGAAACTTTGATCTTAAGTCATCAGGCACTAAGTTCACTAAATCCATTTCGCATTTGGTAGGGGTAGAAGATTGAGTTGTTAATCCTAATCTTTTAGATATCCTGTGGACATGGGTGTCTACAGCTATAGTTTGTCCACCAAATGCTACAGATATTACTACATTTGCAGTTTTTCTACCTACGCCTCGTAGGGCTGTTAAACTAACTAAGACGCGTGGGACTTGTCCGTTGTGTTTAAGAATGATATCTTGACTAGCTGATATTATTGCTTTAGATTTGCTATTATAGAATCCGCACGATCGAATATATTCTTTTAGTCTATCTTCGCCTAAGTTTAGCATTGATTCTGGAGTGTTAGCGACTTTGAATAATTCTTTAGTTACAATGTTTACGCGCTTATCTGTGCATTGAGCGGATAATATTACTGCTACCAATAGTTCATATGCTGATGAAAAATCAAGTGCGCATTTCGGATCTGGGTACAGATTGTTTAGGTAGTTGATCACTTGATTGATTTTAGTCATGCAATTATTATAGCAAAAAAATTTATATTAGTCAATACAATCTTCTAGTTTGTTCTGTGATACCGATTCTTTCTATCATATATAAACCCAAGAAATCTTCTATTTTTAATAGGTTTAATAGACTTAGTATTTGATTGTAATACTGAATATCGGTTTTTATACTCAATGCACAAGTGGATCCTATTGACTTAGGAGTATTTATGATATTATTAGGTATTCGACGAGTAGATAATATTTTAGAAAATTTCATTATTGAATTTCTAGATTTGAATGAGATTAGTAAGTATTTCATATTGTCTTCCTAGTTCATAATATTAGATCGACTTATTTAATGTGAATTAAACAAAAATTTCATCATCTGCATATTCTAAAGTATGATATATTTTGATAATTCAGCGACTTCTTATTATAAGCCAGAGATTGTAAAAAAGACGATAATCAATGCGCTCAATAATTACACAGCCAATCCAGGGAGAAGTGGTCATTATCTGTCGCAACGTGTGGCAGAAAAAATATACGAAACTAGAGAAAAAATTAAAGAATTTTTTGGTGCTATGGACTATAATGTAATATTTACAAAAAATTGTACAGAAGCTCTTAATTTAGCGATTTTAGGTAGTCTAAAAGTTGGTGATCATGTGATCACTACTTGCTATGAACACAATTCTGTACTTCGTCCACTTGAGCAATTAAGGGCTAAAGGTGTAGAGGTGAGCATTGTTCGTGGCGAAATGAGTGAAATGCTAGATAAAATTAAGAATGAAATTCGGGATAATACACGTATGGTCATCACGACGCATGTGTCTAATGTAACAGGCGATATTTGCGATATTAATTCTATTGGTGAGTTGTGTAGAGATAAAGATATAATATACCTTGTAGACGGAGCGCAATCTAGTGGACATATTAAGATAGATCTTGAGAAGAGTAATGTTGATATGTTTTCATTTGCTGGGCATAAGGGATTATTAGGTATTGCAGGAGTTGGAGGATTGCTTGTAAAAGAAGGAGTGAGGCTCGATCCGATACTGTATGGGGGTACAGGTACGGATAGCGCTAATTTACTTCAGCCCGTTGATACAATAGAGGGATATGAGAGTGGTACATTGCCTACGATTGCGATTTTATCTGTTGGAGCAGGAGTTGATTTTCTGTCCAAAAAATTTGAAAATATCATAAAAAAAGAAGAAAAATTAAGCAAATATCTATATTTTTCATTAAAAAATTTAGATTTTTTAAAAATTTATTCAAAGCCTAACACTTCAAATATTGTAGCATTTAATGTAGATGGGTATGACTCATCAAGTATAGCCAATATGCTCAATGATGAAAATATTTGCGTTAGGAGTGGACTGCATTGTGCACCATTAGTTCATGAGTATTTAAAAACTTTGGATACAGGAGCGGTAAGGGCTTCTATAGATTTTAATAATTCAGTAGAAGAGATTGATAGACTAGTAAGGGTGCTCAAAAAAATTAAAAATCAAACTTAGTTCGTAGTTTGCAAATAAGGCTGAATGTTAAAAGCATGCTACCAACAATAATGTAATAGGCGTTGTATGGAATGATTAGGCTAGTAAAAATTAATAATAATCCACAGAAAAAATATGACTTCGCTTTCTGTGGTAGAAAGAAGTTTTTAAGTATGGATTTTAGAGTTAATTTATTTACATTATTATCAATATTTTCACTAGAGGGGAAAGTATTGTATTTTTCGAAGAAATCATTATAGAGTTTAGTCTTATCGATCAAATTTATTTCTTTATTTTTGAATATGTGTGTATTGGTATTAGATTCAAATTCTGAACATATTATATCGATTACATCACAATCAAGATCACGATATTCTTGAATCAATTCTAGAATATTGAAGTTTGAAAGTTTGTTGAAATATTTAGAAATTATTAAAAGATGTTTTCGGTTGTCTTTTGTATAGGTTAGCATGTTATGCTTTAGGTTTGATCCGCAGTCGATAGATAAAATAGAATGAAGAAGTTTTAATTTTTCTTCATTTGGTGTTAGAAAGAAATATAAGAAATTATCGTTGATTTTAGCGATGTTTTCTTTTTTTTTATTTGTTTTTAATTGTCTTTTGTTGATGAAATGATAAAGCAAATATACGATTGCTCCTGAGAATATTAGACTAAAAATAAAACTAGTCCACAATGATCGGATGTAGAAATTAATCCACGCAAAAACAATCAAAAAAATAGTGATTGAAATAAATAATTTATCGATTAGATTAATGATTCTAAATTTTGACATATTAAGATATTTGCCTAAAAATTTTTAGTTATTCACAATCAATATTTATTGTATAAAATATAATTTTTTATAAAAATTAATTTTCTATTGTTTTTGTTTGACAAATGTGTGCAATATTTACTAAAATTAATGTAATACAAAGGGGTATGTTATGTTAGGAAATTTAATCATGAAGAAGGCTCGTGGACATGAGTTGACTCTACAGGAATACTATGAGGTGGTAGACTATTTGTTGAAGAATGGTAAGTGCAGAGAGACTATGAAATTTTTTGTTGCACTTAATTCTTTCGGTATGTCCAAGAAGGAAGTATACTACCTAACTCTCGCAATTAGGGATAGTGGTAAAGTATTGAAATACAACCAACTGATAATGGAGAAACATTCTACCGGAGGTATTGGAGATGCTAGTAGTGTAGTTTTGATTCCGTTACTTGCTAGTCTTGGTTATAAGATTATCAAGAATACAGCTAGATCATTCGTATTTACTAATGGTAGCGCGGATAGATTTGGTGCGATCCCTAACTTTAGTACACAACTTAGCGATGAAGAAATACGTAGAGCATTAGAGACTACTAATGCATGTATTTTGTCGCACAAGGGAGATATGTGTCCTGCAGATAGAATATTGTATGATATTCGTGAAGATTGCAATATTGAAGACGATATTAATTTATTGGCGGCATCAATAGCTAGTAAAAAATTGGCAAGTGGTGCGAAGGTTGTTTTGGTAGATGTGAAATATGGAGACGCATCTATTGTTAAAAATTATAATACTGCATTAAAACTTGCAGACACTCTAAAATATATATTCAAAAAATGCGGAGTAAAATCTGTGATCTTCGTTACTAGTACTGTACAGACTATTGGTGAAGGTATAGGCAATTCTGTAGAAGTAGTAGACGCTCTAAATGTATTGCAAGGCAAGAAGTGTTTGCTTAGAGATGTTACAACTGAATTTGCTACTGAGATGATTTTACTTGCTAATCCTAAACTAAAGAGAAAGGATACCAAAGAACTAATTGATAGTGCTTTAGATAATGGATATGCGTATAATAGGCTATTAGAAATCATTAAAGCGCAAGGTGGTAATGCTAAGGTGGTGAGTGATGCTAAATTGTTCCAGCCATATCATTCTATCAATTTCGTATGCGATAAAGAAGGATATGTTGGATCTATCGATTCACTCATGCTCGGTGAATTGGTGAGAAGGTTATGTGCTGAGTCTCATGATAGCAATATTGGTGTTGTATTGCGTGTCAAGATCGGAGATTATATTCGTCCGGGGGATATTATTGTGTCTTTCTACTATAAAGATAAGGAAGAATTAGAAAAATATAAAAACGCAATAGTGGGTTGTGTAAGAGTAACTCAAACTAAGATTAAACCAGCTAAAATTATTACTAAGGTGATTTGTTAATGATATATATTTCGTGCTCAGAAGAAGATACTAGAAGAATAGCAGAAGAGTTCGCCAAGACCCTCAATGTTGGCGATGTGATTCTCTTAAATGGGGATTTAGGCGCGGGTAAGACTACTTTTACACGTTTTGTTTTACAGAGTAAGGGTGTTACAGACATTATCAATAGTCCTACATTTTCAATATTAAAGACATATAAAGGTGATATTATTTTCCACCATTTTGATACATATAGAATAACGACAGATGAGGCAATAGAAGCGGGTTTTGATGAGGTGCTGGACGATAAAAATAGTGTAATACTAATAGAATGGAGCGAGAATATTGCTCCATTATTGCCAGACAAAAGAATTGTCGTCAATATTAGGCTAATAGATGAAAATACTAGAGAGATAGAGATAATAAATGAATAAGTTGATTATAGACACAGCAAATGATAGTTTATTGGTCGTATTGTCCATAGACGGCCAAGTTTTTTCACGAATTGGAGAAACTAAGTCAAGGCACAATGAGTCGCTTTTACCTTTGGTAGACAAGATTCTTACAGAACATAAATTGAAAATAAATGATATAGATCAACTTGGTGTGGTGGTAGGACCAGGTTCATTTACAGGTATTAGAGTGGGCATCGCTACAATCAAAGCATTTAGAGATGTATTGAAAGTAGATGCACGTGGGATTAATAATCTTGACTATTTATTCTCAATAGCGAGAGCTGAAGATGATAATGTGTCGGTAGTAGCCATTAAAGGCAGTAGAGATAGTTATTTTGTGGCGAGACTAATCAATGGCATAGTATATAAATATGAAAGAAATTTATCCTTAGAAGAATTGAAAAAAATAATGGGCGAAGGTAAAGTTGGTATGTTTAGTGATGATGAGAATCTAAATGTATTGCAATTAAAACCAAATGCTGAAAAATTATTAGAATGTATTGAAGATAGTGATGATGACAGGTTGATTCCAGTATATTATCAATTGTCTCAAGCAGAGAATGAGAAATTAAAAAAAGGTAACATAGTTATTAGAGATTCCACAATAGATGATATAGATAGGATCGAAGAATTAGAAAAAGAAAGTATCACGAATAATCCTATCTCTCGTGGTGAGATTGAGAAGATAATTAATGATAATAATTACCATTCTTTTGTTGTTTTATTTAATGAGAAAGTTGTAGGATTTATTATACTGGAGATTACCGACGAAGTAAATATTATGAGTGTTGCGGTGGATAAAGGATATAGAAATCTTGGACTTGCTACTAAACTGATTGAAAAAACTAAAGAATATACAATATCTAAAGGAATAGACACGCTCAGTCTAGAAGTTAGTGAGAAGAATATTACAGCCTATTTATTGTATGAAAAATTAGGATTCACTACTCGTCGTATAAGGAAAAATTATTATTCTGATGGTGCGAATGCTTTAGAAATGGTCTTGATTGTTTAAAGAATAAATAAAAAAACATATTTTACCAAAGATAAGATAAGGGGAGGTATATGCTAAAGAGAAGAATGGTATTGAGCTCAATAATTATACTTGTTGCCGCATTGGTATCAGTATTTTCGCTCGGTATTTTTCAGTCTGTAGTGAATCTTAGAGACAAACCAAAAGCTGCTGGGACATATACATTTACCTCTGCATCTGCTATTAGTGAGAGCATATATAATAATAATAGTACATTTTATATTGGTACGCCAGAAGGATTTAAAGGGTTTGTAGATACATCGCAAGAGGCAACATTGGTTGGTGATCCAAAGTATGATTGGAATGGAAAAACAATAATACTCACAGCTGATATAGATATGGGTGGTGAATCTATACTTCCTATAGGTTGTGAAGATTCTGGTTTGAATGATTATTATTTGGAGAGATTTGCGGGTACTTTTGATGGAAATAGTAAGACTATAAGCAATTTAGTAATTACATCCTTTAATACAGACGAAAGTTATATGTATGTTGGATTATTCGCTAGATTGGGCTTGTGTACTATTAAGAATCTTAGAATGTATGAATGTGTTGTCAAGAATACACATACATACGACTCAGATGTGAATGTTGGATTAGGAATGATTGCTGGACAGATGAGCGCTATTGCAAGTAGTATACAAAACTGTGTAATAGAGAACTGTGAAATAGAAAGTACAGACAAAGAAGATGTTTACACTTCTCCTACAGTGGGAGTGTGTATGGATAAGAGAGAAGCTTTCACTAATGATGATATATTCGAGTCGAATTATGGCATAGATTGGGGTTATGGAGGAAATACTCATACAAGTCCAGGACTATATAATATTCTTGTTAACTATTTCTGGAATGATATAGATTCTGGTTCAAGATTAGGACCAGATCTCGTCAGATTTGATTATGCTCAATATGATAATAACCTCTATGTCTATAAATATACAACTCATATGTTGATAATGGATGGTTGTGTATTAGGTGGGTATGTAGAAGGTGGTGGATTTTGCGATATAGAAAATTATAAAAATGATAAAATATCGATTTACTACGCAGATAAAAATACAATAAATACATGGAATCTGCACCAAACAACTAATTACTATGAATCAAACTATAGTTATAGTACTATTATGCCTTATTTAAATATAAGTTTTGCTAGTACTTCCGGCGGTGTTTATGATTTCGATCAAGATACTACATCTGCGGGCAGTAGATTTGATTCTGTTTATAATGGATATATAGCTAATGAAGTTACTTCAGATGATGATTTAGGTTCAAAACTATGGTATAGAAGTGGTAGATTTTCTGATGAAGAACCTTACCTACTACAATTCGTAAAGTTTAATAAATATACCATAAGAACAAGTGCAACAGATGGTTATTTAACCTTGACTCTCGGAGATACATTGATCTATTCATCTACTACATATTTTACCTTGAGATACCCTACAGAAAATAAATATAACTTGTATTCTGAAGGGAATAAACTAAAATCTGTAGGAATAGATATTGAGGCAAAGGCAAAGAGTTCAGATAAAGGATTTAACCAGTGGGTAAATACTGGTAATGAATGGCGGGCTGAGTTTGGGACGGCAATATATAATGTAACTTTCATGAATATTTATAGCGAAGGTACTCATCCAGCATTGTATGGAGATGATTATATCACATTTTCAGTTTATAGAGGTGTCTATGTCTCTGGTAGTATGCCAATATTCTCGTCGTCGTATTCTCAGTCTGATTCTTATTCTTTTGAGATTAAATATAGCGAAGAAATATCTGCGGATAATGGTAAATATTCATTCTTTGATGCATCTGGTGCTTATTATGAGGTAATATATAGTGTTCCTTATGTGGTAGATCACTTTTATTATAATGCAATTGGACAATGGGATTATACTCTTCCGGGAGATGGCTCAGGATATGACAGTCTTATTGTTACTCAAGATGGATATATCAAACCATACACATATCCTTGTAGGTTAGATCTTTATGCGGGCGGTTCGTATGCAAGTAATGCTAATGACTATGATTCTGTAACTAGAGAGGTGTGGTCGCCTGGACAAGGAGAGTGGGTTAATGAAAATGACTTTGGGTATTCGATTACTGATGATATACTATTACCAATTGATCTAAATACTTGGGTTTATACATATATTGAAGCTAATATTGATTACAACAATAAAGAAGTTATTTATACCGTCGAATCATATCATTGGGGATTTATAGATCAATACTTGGTAAAGTATAAATGGGGTAATGGTTGCACTTTAGAGGATGTTGGTTTGAGTAATTGGAATTCGACATATCAATATTATTATGAAACACTAAGGTTTAACTCTTGTTATGATGCTACATTTATTATTTCGCCTATTATTAGCTATGTTGGTGGTACTACAGGAGAGCCTGTAACGGCAACTTTCGAATCGGTTGGCATAGAAAATTCGGTTACAATAGTTCCAAAAGGTTATTATGTGGCGGTGACCGAGGGTGGGTATACTTCAGAGTATGATTACAATTACATCACAGTCCATACTGGTAATTATATCCATTATGAATTAGAGAAAAATTCAGATAATGAGTTAGTATCCTGTGTCTTATATTATGAGTGGGAAGAATATAATGAATATCTTCAAATGTTAGTTACTTGTAGATATGAATATGTCTATACTATACCAGAAGCAAATATAGGACAGATCGAATTTTATGGATTATATGCAGAAGGAGGGATTTACTCAGATGGATATATTGCAGGATCGGGTGGTGTCTGCCCAGATTTTGGACAAGTAATTGAAATAACATTTAATCTTAGTGATCAGGCATATTTATACGAATTCTATACCAATAGCTCAGTAATACCAGACACCAAGCTGTCTTATTTGGATAGA
Organism: Candidatus Onthoplasma sp.; assembly: GCA_045658505.1. GTDB lineage: Bacteria > Bacillota > Clostridia > Christensenellales > UBA1242 > Onthoplasma. The sequence goes on from JAZOUZ010000060.1 coordinate 12,522, forward strand.
GATAGAGATTCTAGGTCTTATGCAGCAGAAACTACTGGAAATCCTATCAAGATATCTAGAAACACAAATGGTACTATAGATATTACTCGCGAAATATCCGAGATGAATGATAGATATTATATAACATATTTGACAGCAGATGGTACCTATTTAGCTCAGTATTTAGCCAAATCATCACATTATAGATTAAAGGAAGATGGATTTAGTTCTGCTGAGTTTGGATATAGCACAGTAGCGGTTGTTGATGATTTAGTAATTGAACCAGTATTCTACGATCCACAAGTAAAGTTTGAAGTATTTGATACGAAGAATAGCGAATATGCAGATATGTCTTATGTGATAAATACAACAACTATAGCAGTAGAAGAAAATCATGAAACTTGGGACTATCCTACAGAGAAAAATAATACTGCGTTGTCATTGATGTGGGGAACTTCATATTCAATGTCTAGTACTCTTTTATATGAAGACTATAATATGAATAGTGTTAGTAAGCTTAACGCCGGAAATATAACGGCAAGTCTAAGTCAAGATAGATCTACAATGGTTTTCGAATTTACAGTTAATGAAGAATACTATTATAATGAAGGGTATGATTATGATTATGTATATAATTATATAGTTACCTATAAAATCAAAGATAAATATGTTGATTATGCGTTATTTAATGATTTATTTATAGTGAGCTCTAATTATAGTATAGTGAAGGTTGTGGCAGGAAATAGTGCTACAATAGTTCCGTCTAATGTTAATGGGTATTTTGAGTTGGGATTACTCATTTGTCCTACTATTGAAGTTGGTTTTGATGTAACATTTGATAAAACGATTGGAGAAGTTGATACTGGTTTTGATCTATATCAATGGAATTTCGAAAGTCTAAATTATGAAATTATCGATGCAGAGTCTGAAGATAGTAGACTAGTGTTTTCTCATGATGGATCGGTGGAGATTCTCATGCATGTGAATGAAAGTGTTGCAGTATATACAGAGCGTTATATAGATGCTGAGACTAATACAAATAATTATATTTTTGAGATCGAAATTTATAATAACTCAAATGGTGATAGTTATATTTATAAGATCGAATATGATCTTTCAAATATTGAAAATAATTCTAAATATGTGTTGAAGTATGCGTTAAATTCTACAAATGAGAATGATTTTATAGAATTAGAAAGTGATGTATGGAATTTAGATGGATCCACAAGTGTGGTATGCAAAGTAGATTTTAGATCATATGAAATAGGGGTATAATTTAATAAAAATCTCACAATTTAGTGAGATTTTTTACTTTTAGCTGTTATATATAATCATCTGGGAGATCGTTTAATATTAGTAGTGTATCATTTGGTTTTAGGAGATGAAAATGTTTTTTTGCATCTTCTAGAGTTTTGTCTACAAGGATGGTGGCAGGAGAATCTCTTAATCCTGATATAATTGCATCTTTATTGTGTTCGCCGATAATGATTACATAGTCAGCGTGGGAACACAGCTTGCCGAGTTTATAATTTATCAAATATTCATCTTTTCCACCTTCGATTATTCCAGGAGTCGCAATCATTTTTTTGTTAGGTGTTGAATATAGCACAATGATTGATTCCTCAGCGCTAGCAAGTGAACAATTATAACTATCGTCTAAAATGTTTATATATCCTTTTATGTATTCAAGTCTATGAGAGGTGGGAGACAATTGGGATATAGTGTTTATTATATTGTCAATTTTGACGCCAATCTCTTGTGCAAGGGCGATAGATAATAAGATGTTGGTAACATTATGTCTACCGAGAAGATTTGTATTTAATTGCCATTGATTATTGTCTATATGCAGATCAAAATAGGTTTTGAAATTTTTAATTTTAATATTGTTTGCGAAAATATCATGCTTGGTGTTAATAGATATGCCGAGCTTGGATCCGAATTTGTTTTGATACATTCGATATGTGTAGATGTTGTCTAAGTTGTATATACAAAGTTTATTATTTAGATAATCTGATAATTCTTTCTTGGTTTGGTAGATGTTTTCTAAAGTTTTAAATGTTGCCAAATGTTGTGGCGCGACAAGTGTAATTATTCCGTAATCTGCGCCAAATACTTTACAAAGTTTTTTAATATCGCCACATCGCCTAGCACCATACTCTAGTATAAGATAATCACAATCTGTTGACAAATCATTATTAATAAAAGTACTAATCCCTAATGGTGTATTGTAGCTCTTGGGTGTGGCTTGAACATTGTATTGAGTTGATAGTAATTTCAATAAAATGTTTTTTACACTCGTCTTACCATTACTGCCTGTGATTGCTATCACTTGTGTCTTTAAAGATTTGAGTTTTTTTTGTGCAGATAGTATATAATGGCGATTCTTGATCCGGTCATATATATTGATGAGATTGGACAATATAGGAAGGATAGTAATTGTTAAGTTTGATAATACAACACTGTATGGCGCAAAGATTAATAATACTAAAATAATAATTGAAATAATATATAATCTAATTATTTTTTTAGTATATTTTAATGGTGTTTTTTTATTATTTATTATTTTTTTGTGAAAATAATTATTAATTAATATTAAAATCAAATAAATAATTAAATTTAAAATATTATTTTTAATAAAAATTAATAAAAATAAAGCAATAAAATTAATCAAAAATATAAAATATATTTTATTTTTAAAATAAGATAGATATCTGGCGTTATTATAATCTTTTAGTTGAAAGAAGTGTAGATAGTTTTTGTAAAAGTATCCTAAAAAGAAAAAATTGACGATTGAAAGTAGTATGTTGATTATCATTTCAAAAACTCCAAAACACAATGATTAAAGTAAGCATTATTTTCAACATATGCGAAGTGGCTGCTATTTGAGGTAATGAGTTTTGCATTGTTTTGTTTCTTGATTTTCTTAGCCATTGATAGAGGTGTGTCGATATCTTTTGATCCCCAGAAAAGTAGTAACGGACATGAAAACTTAATCAAATTTTGTGTGTTGAGATTAACTATGTTTTTGAATGATTGTTTGTTGATATGAGATAAAGACTGGTAATCAGTGCTTGCTAATTTTTTATACAAATAGTGAAATTTTCTTTGTTTTAATAGTAAAAATACATTATTTTTATTTATTTTTTTGAAAAAATTCATTTTTTTTAGTCCGGCACCGCCTGTGACTATTATTTTCTCTATATCAAATTTGCCATTCATGAGAGTTGCAATTCTGAATCCAAAACTATGACATACAATGATCAATTTTTTAATGTTAAGCGAAGTGGTTAATAATTCAATAAGTGTTAGATAATCTTGCATTGTCCAAATTGTGCATGTGGGAAAAATCGTGGGTAAGGTAAGCGATAAAATTGTGTATTTAGTTTTGAGAAGATTTATGGTGGATAAGAAAGAGTTTTTATTACCGCCCCAACCGTGTAAAAACAAAACTGTGGTTTTGTTTGGGTTAGACATGTAAAGATAATCAATTATTTCACTCTTGAATAAAAATTGCACATTATTATATATGTAAACAAGTTGAAAATTTCTATCATAAATAATGATATGAAAAAAATATGTGTTTT
>JAZOUZ010000061.1:0-18938 GCA_045658505.1 Candidatus Onthoplasma sp.
TACATTCCATTTTATCGTTATAGTAATATATTTCGTATTGTTACTAATATTCAGTAGATTATGTACTGCCAAATACCAATATAAAATAATGGCTACAATCCCAATTGTAGTATTAATCTTTTGTTGTTTATTATATTGACAAATCGGCAAAATTTAGTAATATTAGGAGTAATTATGAAATTTATCAATATGAATAAAGAGTTGAAGGAAAATATAGTTAATCTCTACAATATTAAGGGTGAAGATTTTTACTTAATTAGACAAGCAATCAAAAATCTAAAAGCTATATTAATTCACGAATTAGAAGAGTTTAATTATATTAAAATTGATGCAGAGAAGATGAAGATTATTGAATTTGAGGCTATCATCTCTGTATTACCAATGATCAATGAATATCGTCTGGTAGTGGTAGAGAATATTAATAACGAATTAGTAAAATTCTTGAATAATTATAAATTCGAAGACTCTGGAGTAGTGGTTGCATGCATCAATGCAGACAAATTAGAATCAGAGATCATCGATTGCTCATCATTGGATAGAATTGATATTTCTAAATATGTATTAAATTATTGCGCAAAGAATGGACTATCAATAGAAGAGCGTGCATTGGATTATTTCATTGAAGTATGCGGCGGTCAAATGTCTAAAATTGTTAATGAATTAGCAAAATTATCTGCTTATGCGATGGAAGATAAAATTATCACTATGGATATTATTAATAATCTAGTATCCAACTCGCAAGACTATGCTATCTATATGCTTACTAATGCCATTGATAATAAAGATTATAATAGTTATCAAAAGATAATCTTAGAGATGTCTAAAAATCAATCCATGTCTGAGTTGTATTCATTTATGGGCAAGTATTTTAAACGCATGCAATATATAGCACTATCAAAGAACGACGAAGAACTAAGCAAGATCTTATCTATCAAACCATATGCGATTAAAATATCTAGACAGGCAATATCAAAAAATGGTATCAAGTATTATTTAGATCGGTATTCAAAATATATTGAGTTAGACTATAAGATCAAGTCAGGCAAAATCACACCTCAAAATGCATTATATTCACTAATATTTTAAGTATGGAATCTAATTTATTAAATCCTAGTAAAATAATATATTCAAAAAGAAAATCAATATCCTTAGTGATAGACTCTAAGGGGGATTTTTTCGTTCGCGCGCCATACAGATGTGATGAGAGTAGGATATTTGACTTCATACGAAAGAAGGCGAATTGGATAATAAAAAAAAGAGTAGAAAGTAAAACTCATATCAAATATCCACCCATAAAATGTACAAATTACGAGATCATACCAATATTTGGTGAAGAGTACCATATTGTTCTAAATGATATCTCCAGAGTAAAAATTAATAACCACGAGATATTGATTCCTAATAAAGATTCGAAGTCAAAATTAGCATTGTATCTACGTAGAACGCTAAAGAAATATTTGTCAGTTAGGATTCCTGAGTTCGCTAAAATAATGAATGTAGAATATTTATCTATATCTATATCGTCTGCACGTACTAATTGGGGATCATGTAGTGTCAAGAATAGACTTCATTTTACCTATCGCTTAGCGATGTGTCCTAATGCTGTGATAGATTATATAATAGTGCATGAATTAAGCCATATCTTAGTTAAGAATCATAGTAGAGCATTTTGGGAGATGGTAAGTAAATATTGTCCTAACTACAAAACAGCAGAAAAATGGTTAAAAGACAATAGATACATAATGGATACAATTTAAATTAGCATATAGCAAATAATAAATTAATTTTCGTCTCTATCACTTGAAAATATAGTTTGTTAGTATAATAAAAAAAGAACTCTATTAATTAATAGAGTTCTTTTAATTACTTGCCTGCGTAAGTGCTTAATCTAGCTTTCTTTCTATTAGCAGTAGCTTTTTGCAAAATGCCTTTAGACACAGCAGAATCTACTAGTGAGAAAACTTCACTAAGAAGAGTAGCAGCGCTCTCTTTCTCACCGTTATCAACAGCAGACTTATATTTCTTAATATAAGTTGCGATCTTTGTCTTATAAGACTTGTTCTCTGCAGTTTGTCTATCGATAACGTCAATTCGTTTCTTAGCTGATTTAATATTAGCCATACAAACCTCCAATTCAATAAATAGTTTAGCATACATTCTAACAAAAATCAAGTCCTTTCACAATATTTTTTCAAATTCATACATAATATATATGTTAAATTGTAAAGATCCTACTATTGCAGTAGTAGATAGCGGAATAGGTGGTATTAGTGTCTTGCGTAGCCTAATTAATAAATTTAAGGTAGGGAATTATATCTATTATGCAGACAATATGTATATGCCATATGGCAATAAATCTAAGAGACAAATTAAGGCTAGAGTAGATAATATTATCAACTTATTATTTACTCAATATCATGTAGATATAGTTGTAGTGGCTTGCAATACAGCATCGTCTAGTATTATCAATAATAGAGATGATGTAATCACTATGAGATTTAGTCCAAATGAAAAATACTTAGCTACCCGTCTCACGAAATATAATCTTAACTCAAATGATGTAATAATAGATAATACATTAGCGCGATCAATAGAAAAGCATATTTTTGATCGTAAGAAACTGTATGCAATTATTAAGAAGAAGGTCTTCATTCATAGACTGGATAATCTACCTTCATTAGTATTAGGCTGTACTCATTACGAATTGGTGAAAGATATATTCGAATTAGCCTGTCCTAATACTAAAATAATTAATAATAGTGATTTTATATTAGAGTCTTTTGATCATATTAGATTCGATAATAATGATCTAAATATAAATATCATATTGTCTAGACAGAGTGATACTTACTATCAAAAGATATTTAAACTAATCAATACATAAAGTATGGTTTCTAATATACTCATACTAGATATACCATCTTTTTTTATTATTTAATATATTATTAGTGAATAGTGATACTAGATAATCTTTAGGTCTAACTTTCTTTATTTCGCTGATGACTCGATCGTCTTGATCGGTTATATAGTATGATAATTCATCATGTTGAAATATATCGTTATCTTTTATTATTATTTCTCCATCTGTATCTTTGATCTGATCTAAAAGATGTGAATTTTTCGTTTCATCTCGTATTATATTGTAGATTTTATTCCTTTGAGCATTTAGATATATATTAGCACCATAGCGATCCAAGACAATTGAGAAATCTATAAGAGAAGTATTATCTATAGCCTTAGGAGCATTATCGAGTTTGAAATAATCATATTCAACATATCTGTCGGCTAAATCATTTGGAGATACCAGTATGTGATCATTCTCCAATGCTACAATATCGTAAGGTAGTCGAGCAACATTATCTGGTATTTCAAAATCAGCCGGTATATAGTTGGAATATAGATATGAAAGCACACGTTTGTTAATCTCTGTAGGCTGAATAGAACTATGCATGGTAGAAGGCAGACGATTATCTTTGAGATTAGCGACCCAAGTTAGCATTGTATGGTCAGTAGTGTATGAGATATTGTAGAGATCAGTATTAATCGTGCTAGTACCTGCTGTACCCGTCTTACTAGCAATTGGGATATTTAGTTCACCAAGTCTTTTAGCTGTTCCAGATGTGGCAGTATCTTTTAGCATATCTGTAATCAAGAATGCACTTGCTTTGTCAATGACCTCTTTAGAATAATCTTCGTATGAATAGATAATATTATTATTTTCGTCTAAAATTTTATCTATAAATGTTAAGTTATGATAAGTACCAAGATTAGCTAAAGTATTGTAGGCAGATAGCAATGTAATAGGATTGACACCATTTTTGACAGATCCTAGTGCGAGGGATAAATTCATATCACTATTAGTAATCTCTATGCCTAGATCGGATAGAGTATTGCGGGATTTGTTAAATCCAACACATTCAAGAGTCTTTACTGCAGGTATATTTAGAGATTCACTTATTGACTTGCGCGTCGATATATAACCATGATATTTGCCATCAGCATTCATAGGAGCAAATCCATTATAATTAATTTCTTCATCTAAGATCATAGATGCTGGCGACAATATATTGTGTTCTATGGCTGGTAGATACACCGCTAATGGTTTTAGTGTCGATGCGGGTTGACGGGAGATATTATGCAAGTCATATAGACTATTCGCATAATATGCTAAGATTTGACCATTAGTATTAGTAACTATAGACATACTATCTAGACCAATATCATCTTCAATGTTAGACAAAACATCAGTTGTCGATTTGATAATATTCTGCTGAATAGTATCATTTTTGAATGTGATGATCTGATATTTTTTATTGATTAGTTCTCGTTCAGTAATATTAAGTAGATTACATGCTTCGTGAATGGCTTCGACTTCATAACTATGATCAAAATTTAGATTAGTAGATAGTTTTATCGGAGTATTGAGTGTATTCGAGTAATCGTCTTTAGTAATATAACTATTTTCATACATCATTTTGGCGACTAGATTTTTACGTTCCATAGATCTATTGTAGTTCTTTCTAGGTGAATAATAGTTAGGAGATTTGATAATACCTGCGAGACAGCATGCTTCATTGAGTGATAAGTCTTTTGCAGATTTATTGAAATAAATTTTACTAGCATTCTCTATGCCATACGCATTCGCACCAAAATAAATAGTATTGAGATACATTTCCAATATTTCATCTTTAGTAAAAGCTTTTTCCATTTTGATAGACAGTATGATTTCTTTAATTTTTCGACTATAAGTTTTTTCATTCGAAAGTAGTGCATTTTTTATTAATTGTTGACTAATGGTAGATGCTCCTTGTGTTTTCGAACGTGTAGAGAGATTAACTATTGATGCCTTGACTATGCGTCCTACGTCATATCCATTATGCGAATAAAAACGTTTGTCTTCAGTAGAAACAAAAGCATCTAAAACATAGTCTGGCAGAGTATTTATTTTAACAATGGAGCGGTCGGTATTGTATAGAGTGGAGTCTGCTCCATTCGAAGAATATACTTGTATGCCATTATTGACGCTGGTGAGCCTATCAATATCTAGGTCATATTTATTGTATATTATAGTAATGAACGCAACAATACATAAAAAACTAATCACAATCAATATAGATATGATTAGCAATATTTTAAAAAAAATTTTCTTTCGACTCTTTCTCATCAATGTAGTATTTGCTAGATTACTAATTTTAATTAGTAAATACGAGAAAATAGTTGAAAAAAGTCTAATATTATAGTATAATTACTAACATGAGAAATTATCAAGGTAAATTATATCATGTGGTAACTTATGGTTGCCAAATGAATGTACACGAATCAGAGAAGATTAGAGGAATACTATCTTCTCTAGGTATGAATGAGACTAAAGACATAGACAAAGCAAATGTCATTGTTTTTAATACATGTTGTATTAGAGAAGGAGCTGAAGATAGGGCGTATAATAATATTATTACGCTCAAATCCGCTAAAGAAACAGATTCATCTAAGGTTATTGCAATATGTGGTTGTATGCCACAGCAAAAGAACGGCAAATATAATCTAAAGCAAAAACTACCATTCGTAGACATTATAATAGGCACGCACAACATTAATGCATTAGGCGAATATTTATTAAGCCTAGATGAGAATAAGAAAGTACATGACATTATTGAAGCACCTATTGCATCTATGGATAGAGCAGATTGTATCAGAGATGATAATACGAATGCATATGTGAATATTATTTATGGTTGTAATAAATTCTGTACTTATTGTATTGTTCCATATGTAAGGGGTAGAGAGAAGAGTAGACCCACAGAAGAGATATACGAAGAGGTAAGATCTCTAGTACAAGACAAAGGTTATAAGTATATTACTTTGCTTGGACAGAATGTAAATTCTTATGGTAAAGATCTAGATAATGGCATGACTTTTAGTAAATTATTGTCTCATCTCTGTACCATAGAGGGTGATTTCAAGATAAAGTTCATGACTTCTCATCCTATGGATTTTAGCGATGATTTGATCAAAGTAATGAAGACCGAAGACAAAGTAGCTAAGGCTCTACATCTTCCTGTACAATCTGGTAGTAGCGAAATATTACATCGAATGAATCGCCATTATGATATCAATCATTATTATTCGCTCATCAAGAAAGTAAAACGCGCGATACCTAATATATCATTATCTACAGATATAATAGTAGGATTCCCAGGAGAGAGTGATAAGGACTTTAATCATACCATGAAATTGATTAAGAAAGTCAAATATGACCAAGTATTTGCTTTCATGTATTCTAAGCGAACAGGCACTCCTGCGGCCACATTTGAGAACCAAATTCATGATACAATCAAAAATATTAGAGTGAACAAATTACTTAGAACTCAAAAAATAATATCTAAAGAAAATCTAAGAAAATGTATCAAGAAGACATTTAATTGTCTAATCAAGATAGAGAATGGTGTAGCTATAGGATTGACCGATGGTGGTAGAGAGATATATATACCGAATTACAAATTCAATAATGAACTATATTTTGAAAATATTTATGTAGAGGGGATTAGAAATCATAAATTATCAGGAGTAATAAAATGATAGACGACAAGAAACTATCTCCTATGATGAGATCTTATCTGAATACGAAAGAAGAGTATAAAGACTGTATACTCTTTTATCGCTTGGGTGATTTCTATGAAATGTTCTTTGAAGATGCTAAGATAGCTAGCAAAGAATTGGATATTACCCTTACAGGTAAAGATTGCGGTTTAGAAGAACGTGCTCCAATGTGTGGAGTACCGCACCATGCCTATGAGTCTTATGCTCAGAAATTAATAGAAAAAGGATACAAAGTAGCCATATGTGAGCAGACGGACAAGGTGGTTGGCAAAATTGTACAACGTGAAGTGGTAAGAATCATTACTCCGGGTACGGTAATAGATCCATCAATGCTCACAGATTCTAGCAATGTTTATCTAATGTGTATCTATAATAATGGCAATACTACCACATACGCATATAGTGATATTTCTACAGGCGAAAGTTTTGTAGGTAGCTTTAGTGGCGAAGACCATGCCTCCTATATTAATGATCAGATAGTCCGAATCATGCCAGCCGAGATCATATGTAATGATAAAGTAATGGGCATGAAAGAGAATATCGTATGTCTCAATACCAATAATCAATTCAGAATGAATGTCTATTATGATTGGGCGTTCAATTATTCTAACGCAGAGAAAACAGTATTGAAGCAATACAATCTAGATAGCATTAGCGGATTTGACTTTGCTGATAAGTCTTGCGTCATCGCAATCGGTGCATTATTACAATATTTCTTAGAAACACAAAAGCGCGAACTCAATCATATGAAGATGCCGAAATTAATTCGTGATGAGCAATTTATGTATGTCGATACTAATACTAGACGAAATCTAGAAATAGAAACTACAATGCGAAATAATTCTAAATATGGATCTTTATTATGGGTATTGGATAATACTTGTACTAGCGGAGGTGCTAGATTACTAAAGTCATGGATTAGACAGCCTTTGCAGGACAAGAATAGTATCAACGCTAGACTTGATAAAGTAGACGCTTTACTAAAAAATCCAATAATAAGAGTAGAGATCGAGCGAATACTTGATAATATTCAAGATATTGAGAGATTAGTAGGTAGAATCTCTCTTGGTAATATTACGCCAAAAGAATGTCTGTCTCTAGCTAATTCTCTAGCAGAAGTACCAGCATTGAAGTCTGCAATAATGGCATCTAGCGATGATAGACTGATACCGCTTGCTGAAGGGCTAGTAGATGTGAGTGCTATAGTGGATTCTATACGACTCACAATTTCACCAGATGCTCCAGCACTCATCAAAGATGGTGGTTATATTCGTGAGGGATTCAATAATTCACTGGATCAACTACGTAATATCAAGAGCAACGCAGAAGATATCTTATTAGGAATACAGGCTAGAGAAAGAGAGATTACAGGCATCAAGACACTAAAGATTGGCTATAATAGAGTCTTCGGATATTACATCGAAGTAAGTAAACAATATAGTGAGCAAGTACCATTCACATATATTAGGAAACAAACAATATCAAATAATGAGCGATATATAACCGAAGAGCTAAAGCAATTTGAAGAACAGATCCTTACTAGTCATGATAAAGCACTTGCATTAGAGGAGAAGATATTCAAAGAATTCAAAGATGCTCTGATGCAGCACACACAAGTAATGCAACAAGTAGCAATAGCAGTGTCTACTATTGATTGTATATATTCATTGGCAGTGGTAGCAGACAATAATAATTACAATAGGCCACATATCAATTCCCACCACGAAATAAATATTGTATCTGGTCGTCATCCTGTGGTAGAAAAGATTAATAAGCAGGATTTCATACCGAATGATTGTATTTTGAATCAGACAGATCAGCGAACAATTATTCTTACCGGTCCTAATATGGCAGGTAAGTCAACATATATGCGTCAGATTGCACTTATTACATATATGGCGCATATCGGTAGTTTCGTTCCAGCAGAATCAGCAGATATATGCATAGTGGATAGAATATTCACACGTATAGGTGCTAGTGATGACTTGGCGGTTGGACAATCTACATTTATGGTAGAGATGATAGAGGTCGCCAATATTCTTAATTATTGTACCAACAATAGTCTAATAATATTAGATGAAGTAGGGCGTGGTACATCTACGTTTGATGGTTTGTCGATAGCATGGTCTGTAATTGAGTATTTATCTACCAAGCTAAATGCGAAGACACTTTTTGCTACACATTATCATGAGTTAATGCAATTAGAAGGGTTGTATCCCGGAGTTAAAAATTTCTGCATATCAATCAAAGAGATCGGTGGCAAATTAGTTTTCCTAAGGAAAATAATGCGTGGTAGTGCTACTCGTAGTTATGGTATAGAAGTAGCTAATCTGGCAGGTTTACCTCCACAGATTATTTCTAGAGCTAAAGAACTAATTACTAAGTTAGAGTCAGAGAAGATAGGCACTACATCTAATGACAATGAGTTAATAAATATTTTGAATGAAATAGATATCAATAAGATGAGTCCAATGTCTGCTTTTGAGACATTATCTCATTTAATTGATATTACTAAAAAATAAGAGAGGATCTATGGCAATTAATGTACTAGATAGTATGATTATCAACCGTATCTCAGCCGGCGAAGTAGTTGAGAGTCCTTTTTCTATCGTGAAAGAATTGATTGACAACTCTCTAGATGCAGGTGCTACTAAGATCGCTGTTGAGATCAAGAATGGCGGTATAGACCAAATAATTGTTAGAGACAATGGTAAGGGAATAGATAAAGAAGATGTTATTAAAGCATTCTTACCACATGCTACTAGTAAAATCAAAGATATTACCGATCTCGATGCTATTATGACATTAGGATTCAGGGGAGAGGCACTAGCAAGCATATCCAACGTTAGCCAAACTAGACTACTTACCAAGACTAAAGATTGTGAATATGCGCATTCTATAGAGATTAATGGTGGCGAGTTTGGTGAAGTACAGGTAGACGCTGGTGAACAAGGTACTAAGATAGAAGTTAATAATCTATTCTTTAATACTCCAGCGAGAAGAAAGTTCTTGCGAAAGCCAAAACAAGAAGAAAATCAAATCACTAACATAATGACACGATATATACTAGCACACCCCAATATTGCATTTAGATATATTGTAGACAACAAAACAATTTATCAAACTAAAGGCGGTTCATTATTAGATGCAATATATTGTGTATATGGAGATGAATGTGCGTCAAATATCATGTATATCGAAAAAGAAATGGGAGAGATTAAGGTCAGTGGATATGTGTCGCATATTGGATACAGCAAACCAAATACTACGCATCAAACTTTAATGATAAACTCAAGATACGTAATAGATGAGATAGTATCTAAGGCAGTATATATGGCATATCAAGAGTATTTAATGCCTAGACAATTCCCTTTTTATGTATTGAATATCACAATGCCTGCGACTGACGTAGATGTCAATGTTCATCCAAGCAAACTAAATGTTAAATTCTCTAGTCCTAGTAAAATATATGACCTAGTATATGGAGCAGTTAGTGCTAAGATATATCAAGTACTAAATCCTATGCCAACATCAACAAAGCAAGAGGCTAAACCGCTTCCTGTTGAAGCAAATCTTATAAATATTGATTTGTCTAGTCTTCAAGAAATAGAAGTGGATCTAAATCCTACTCCTACTATTGATAAAAATATTACTTTAAGGCAAGAAGAAAGTACTTCAATGTCAATTTTTGATTATGCTAACGAACTAAAGGTAGACACCAGATCTCAACAAGTTCAGTCAGATGATCAGTATAAGGACATAGATAAATTTTCAGACTTTAAGATCGTAGGTGAACTATTTAATGAGTTCATTGTGCTGGAAAAAGAGGATAAGATGATCCTATTAGATTTCCATGCTGGACATGAACGATTAAATTATGATAAGTTTACTCGTATGGTAGAGAATAGGGAGATTGTCGTTCAAGATCTACTAGTCCCATACTCTCAAGCGGTATCTTTACAAGAATTGGACTTCATATTATCCTTAAAAGATGAATTATCCTCTCTTGGATTTGATGCAGATTCGTTTGGTGATAGCAAGATCATAATTAGCGCTGTACCAATGCAACTCAAGGATATTAATTTAAAGAATTTCATTGATGATCTCTTGCACGATATGAAGAATCTAAAGCCAAGTATGAATAACGAAATTAAGCATTATCTAATGCAAAAAGCATGCAAAAGTAGTGTGAAATCTGGTATGAGACTAAGTGAGATGGAGATACAAGAGTTATTGAAAAATCTAGATATAAATCACCCGGTATTGTTGTGCCCGCATGGTAGACCGATCGTAACAGTAGTGAATAGATCTCAGATAGAGAAGTGGTTCAAGAGAATAGTATGATGAAGATATTAATTATTACAGGTATGACAGCTAGTGGTAAGAGTGGACTAGCAGTAAAAATAGCAAAACAATACAACGGAGAGATTATCTCTGCGGATAGCGTACAGATCTATCGTGGGCTTAATATCGGTAGTGCAAAGGATCCTATTGAAGCTAGACAAGGGATCATTCATCACTTAATTGACATTCGCGAGTTTGATGCTACATACAACGTAGGAGAGTTTGTCATTGATTGTCAAAAAGCGATCGAGGACATAATCTCTCGTGGCAAACTACCAATCATTGTAGGAGGTACAGGACTATATATCAAGGCAATATTAGAAGGATACTCTTTAGGAGGTGCAGGTGCTAATATTGAGTTCAGAGAACATTACCAAAATCTAGCGAAAGAGAAAGGCAATTTAGCAGTTTGGGAAGAGCTAAATAATCGAAATCCAGACTTAGCTAAGTCAGTACATTTTAATAATTTAAAACGAGTGATTCGTTATTTAGAGATAGATACTTTTGGAGAGAGTAAAGAGAACACTGAGAGTATTCTCACTAACTATGACGTGTGCGCAGTAGGTATTATTGCAGATCGTGAAAAGATATATGAAAAGATCAATGCTAGGGTTGATATTATGCTTGAAGAAGGTTTAGAGCAAGAAGTTAAAGGTCTCATTTCTGATGGTGCGACTAGAGAAAATCAATCAATGAACTCAATAGGATATAAAGAGTGGTTCGATTATTTCGATGGAGTGGTGGATAGGAAAACTACCATAGAACTTATAAAACAACATACTAGAAATTACTGTAAACGCCAGCTTACATTCATGAAGACAATAAAAAATCTCGAGCTGATGACAATACCAGATGCAGAGAATAAGATAAAGGAATTTTTAAATGATCAAAATAGATAATAATATATTAGAATTAATTAATTCAGCAGAACTAGAGTGCCAAGAGAAATTTAGAGAGATTGAGAATATTGAGTTTTACAATCAACTAAAGGTGCTTAATGCATTCAATAATCAAGATATTCAGGCACACCATTTTTTAGGTAGTGGGGGATATGGGCACAACGATATCGGCAAAGAGAAGATATCGGCTCTTTTTGCTGATATTTTCCATACAGAAGACGCTTTCGTTAGTGCGCTAATATCTTGTGGTACAGAGGCAATCAGTCAGTCGCTATTTGGTATTCTTAGACCCAATAATACTATACTTTGTATTTCAGGAGCCCCATACGATACTTTGAAGAATATTATCCATGGAGTAGAGGGCAAGAATGTAGGCTCATTAAAGGATTATAATATACATTATGCTGAAGTAGATCTAGTAGATAACGACTTTGATGTTCCTGCTATATTGTGTGCGATAGATAAGTACCAACCCAAGATAGTGTATATACAACGTTCTCGTGGATATAGTCTTAGAAATGCTCTTAATATCGCTCAAATAGAGCGCGTAATTAAGGCTATTAAAGAGAAGTACAGTGTATATGTGGTAGTAGATAATTGCTATGGAGAATTTACTGAAAAATTGGAGCCTACAGACGTAGGAGCTGATCTAGTAATAGGATCATTGCTTAAGAATATGGGTGGTGGCATCGCTCCTACAGGCGGTTATATAGCAGGGAAGAGTGAATTAATAGAACTTATTTCATACAAGATGACTAGTCCAGCCTTAGGCGTAGATATAGGATCATATGAGCCAGGGTATAAGGCGTTCTTTGAGGGGCTATTTGTTTCTCCACATACAGTTGCGCAGGCTAAGAAGTTAGTAGCATTATCTAGTGTAGTGTTGAATAGGTTAGGGTATAGGACAATCCCTACAATCAACGATAAATTCGCCGATATAGTATGTTGTATAGAGTTTAACGATAAGGATAAATTAATAAACTTCACTCGTGCAATACAAGAAGCAAGTGCAATCGATAGTAACACGACACTCGAAGCAGGAGATATGGATGGCTATGAAGATAAGATCATAATGGCTAGTGGTAGCTTCAATCAAGGTAGTAGTATTGAATTGAGCTGTGATGGTCCAATGAGAGCACCATACGCCGGTTTTATGCAAGGTTGCTTAAATTATACTCATGGCAAAATTGGTCTAGCACACGCTATTAAAACTCTTATGCAATAACCAATTATAAAAAAGTACCTTTAACAATCAGAGGTACTTTTTTGATAAATTCGATCATAAAATTGTATATCAGGGTAGAGAATTAGTCAAATAATTAATCGAATTAGTAATTAATCACATATAAATTTTGTGGAGCAGAGTAAATTAGTTGTACATCTATCTTTGCGCAAAACACGGTCTTATACGATAAGACCATTTTTTAAGCCAATCAAATGTATTACAAATTTGTAAATAAGGAGAATATTACACAATGTCAATAGGGGAGATCTTAATGATGGCAGAAGCTGGAATATCTGTAGTAGCCTTCGTAGTGAGTTTTGTATCACTAAAGAAGGGTAAGACTAAGACAGCTAAAACTGCTCAAGAGATTGTAGAAGAAGCAAAAGCAAAGGCACAAGCCTACTATGACAAACTCTGCAAGAAAAATGGTATCGAAAATACCGAATCTTCAAATGAAGAAAACAAAACACTAATTTTATAAAGGAGAAAGTATGAAAAGAAAACAAGTACCTAAGAAACTAGATGCAAAGATTTTCAAAGTGACAGCTAATCAGATTCATAAAAAGAATCTCCAGGCTGAATTCAAGAAAGGTGGCATCAGGTTATAGTATGACAGTTAATGAATACAAGGTAGCACAGAAAGTGCTCAAGCATTTAGATCCCAATATGAATCTATTGGAGACCGTTAAGGTATTAGACAAACTAAAAGAGATGCTATTGAATATAGCGATCGAAGAAGAACTAAAAAAGACAAAATTAAATTAAGGAGTAAATTATGAAATTAAACGTATACGCAGTGAAAGACACTGTTACTGGTGAGTTTGGTTCACCATACCTAGGAAAGAACGATAACGAGGCCATCAGAGGCTTCAAATACGGTGTAGAGACACCTAGTCAGAGTTTGATATACACTCACTCTCAAGATATGCAGTTATTTAAGATGGGAGAATTCGATATTAATACGGGAGAGATTATATCTAAAGTTGAATTTTTAGCTAGCGGAAGTGAATTCAAGAAAGGAGAGTAGTATGTTCATAACAGACACTAATAGAAATAAGCCACATAAGTATCAACAAGGTGGCTTTAAGAAGGTCCAAGACATATATGAAGACATATATGATGAAAAGACAGGTCATCTAGTAACCAAGAAGACCGATGCTAACTTGTTCTATGAAGAGATCCAGGAAGCGAAAGATAGTATCTATCTACCTAGTATCCTGGAGAAGTACAAGATAGATATCAACAAAAAGGCTTTAGTCGAAATCGATACTAATGTAGTCGACATGACAACTATGCCTCAAGATATGACTTCGATGTTTGCCTTCATGAAGAACCAGGAGATGAAGTTCGATAAATTCCCTGTAGAACTCAAGAAGCAGTTCAATAACAGTTATTATGAGTTTGCTAACCAGTCTAAAACTGGAGAGGCTATGGAGAAGATCAACAAGTATAATGAAGATATCAGAACTAAGAAGGGTATAGCCACTGAAAGCACAAATATAAGTGAAAAGGAGATAAGTACAAATGCAGAACCTACAAACGTACAACCAAGCGGAAATTAATGTCCAAAGTAAAATTCCGAGAACTATGCAAAAAATCGAATTTGATAAATTTGACACCATAAATATGGGTGAGTTAGGTATCGGATGTGCTTTGGAAGTATTGCCAAATCAATTTTTGAAACTGAACATGAAAATGTTGGCTAGAACAGCCAGTGCATTGATTAAACCTATCATGTCGAATATTTATTGCCAGGTAGCATGTTTTTTCGTTCCTAATAGACTTACAGATGATCACTGGGAAGAAATCATGGGCGAGAATAAACAAGGTCCATGGATAACCAATAAGACAGAATATGAAGTACCATATATTACAGCGCCGGCTGGTGGTTGGCAAAAGGGTACAGTAGCAGACAAACTAGGTATTAGAACTAAGACTGAAGGCCTTAAGATTAACTCGCACTATCCAAAAGGATATTGTCAGATCTGGAATGACTTCTATCGAGATGAGAATATCAATAATTACACACATATCACGAAAGATAGCACCAATCTACAAGGCTCTAACGGAGATAATTATGTAACTGATCCAGAGAAAGGCGGAAAGTTACTCAAGGTATGTAAAAAGCATGATATGTTTACTTCGCTAGTAAGAGCACCTCAAAAAGGACCGGATGTGTTGTTGCCTCTTGGAAATAGTGCACCGGTTACAACATCATTTACACAAAACAATCCAACATTAGCACCTTTGTATTGGAAAGGAGCAAACGGAAATGATGTCTCTAATGATAATGAAACAGCAAGAGTACCATACTTAAATAAAATTACCGCAAATGGAAAAGCTGTTTACACAACACTTAATGCAACAACTACAATGACATTAGATGAAGGTGGGTTTTTAGCACCATCTAACTTGTACGCAGATTTACAAAAGGCAACAGCTGCATCAGTAAACGAACTACGTATGGCTATTGCCTTACAACAACTATACGAACTAGATACCATGGGTACTCGATATAATGAACTCATATACAACCACTATGGATGTAGAACTGGAGATGCTAGACTTCAGCGTGCTGAGTATTTAGGTGGCAAGGATATTCCAATAAATGTAGCTCAAATTATTCAGACTTCAGCAACTAATGATGTATCTGCTCAAGGTAACCTTGCGGGTATATCTCAGACTTATGATGAAGATGAGTTATTCTCACATAACTTCGTAGAGCATGGTATATTGTATGTACTACTTGCATTTAAGCAAGAACACGCATATCAACAGGGACTCAATGCTAAATTCAGTAGATTCAAAAGAACTGACTTCTATGATCCAATATTCGCTAATATCGGTATGCAACCTATCTTCAATAGAGAGATCTATGCTACTGGTACTGCTGTAGATGATCAAGTTATCGGATACAATGAAGCATGGGCGAACTACAGATATCATCCTAATGAAGTTTGCGGACAATTCAGAAGTGATGAAGAGGGTACTCTAGATATGTACCACTTGGCAGACGATTTCGCTGAGACTCCTACATTAAGTGATGAGTTTATCTTCGAGACTAAGGACAACCTAGATAGATGTCTAGCAGTACCTAGTAGTCAACAAGATCAATTCCTATACCAATTACACTTTGACTTTACTACAATTCTTCCAATGCCAGTGCACTCACTACCAGGATTGAAGAGACTATAGGAGGTCAACATGGCCATGACGATGAAAAGATGGACAGGCGATTATTTATCAGAGATCTTTGGAGGCACAGCTGCAACGAATGCTAATAATAGAATGTTCAACGCTGAACAAGCACAGATACAGAGAGACTGGGAAGAAAAGATGTCTAATACTGCATATCAAAGAGCAGTAGCAGATATGAAAGCTGCAGGACTTAACCCAGCAATGATGTATTCAAGCGGTGGAGCAGGCATGAGTAGTACTCCTTCTGGAGCAAATGCACAGAGTAGTGCAGGTGGCACAAATACGCTAGTCGCACAAATTGGACAATTAATGAATAGTATCACTAATGCTAGAGCGTTAGAAATGCAAAGTAAAAGAACTTCCAATAATGAGACCACACAAAGGATATATAATAACCTTGGAGAGTTGATGAAAATAGTAGTCACTTCATCAAAAGGATATTAACCAAAAGTGACAA
This sequence comes from Candidatus Onthoplasma sp., assembly GCA_045658505.1. Classification (GTDB taxonomy): domain Bacteria; phylum Bacillota; class Clostridia; order Christensenellales; family UBA1242; genus Onthoplasma. The sequence goes on from JAZOUZ010000061.1 coordinate 16,721, forward strand.
ATTTAGAAAATTGTGTCACTCGTTCCCTATATTAACAAGAGAAATTGTCGGGAACGCTGACACAATTCGTTGTCAGTTTGGTTGAAAGGGGAGAGATATGAGCTGTACAAATCCACGTAGAATGTTTGATACAGGATATCTCACTGAGAAGGGTAAACCGCTCTACAAGTATTGTACTGATAAGACAGACTTCATATACAAGCCGATCAAGCCTGAATATGTAAATAGCAATAACCCAAGACACTGTTTTACTGATATAGTCATATCTGAATATATCGAAGTGCCTTGTCAGTTATGTGAAAGCTGTAGACTCGAGTATGCTAAACAATGGATGCAACGTTGTATGTTAGAGCAGAAGCAATGGCAATTTAATGAAATGGTGACTTTAACATACAACGATGAGCATCTACCGAAGAAAGAAGGAATAGACCCTAAGACCGGAGAAATACTTGAAGTCTCTACGCTTTGCAAGGAGGATGTTAAGAAGTTTAACAAGGACCTTCGAAGGTACTGGAAATATCACTACGGAGAAGATAACATCAGATTCTACATGTGTGGAGAGTATGGAGACCAAAAGGGTAGACCACACTACCACATTCTATTCTTCAATCTTAATATTCGAGACAAGGAGTTCCATAAATACTCAGATGAGGGATTTCCTCTATACTCGAGCAAGATACTTGAGGAGATATGGGGTAGAGGCTGGGTGCAAATTAATGAAGTTAATGAGAGTACCTGTGCTTATGTTGCTCGATACATTTTGAAGAAGCAGAAGGGCAAAGGATCTAAAGACTGGTACGAGGCTATGGGTAAGGTTCCAGAGTACACAAATGGTAGCAGAAAGCCTGGAATAGGGTATGACTACTATGCTGATCATAAAGATGAGATTTATGAGCATGATAAGATGGTTCTAGGCACTAGTAAAGGTGCGCAACAAATAAAGCCAAGTAAATACTATGACAGGTTATTCGATGTTGATGAGCATGATACAATGGAACTCATTAAGAAAAGAAGAAAAGAACTAGCAGAGCAGAGACAAGCAACACTCAATAAAATGAGTGGTTTAACTCTTGAACAACAAAGAGAATTCAAAGCAAACATGATACATGAACGATTAAAAAGATTAGAAAGACAATAAAGGACGATTCATATAGGACTTCGTCCTTTTTTTATGCGGACCATTGGAAAGACTCGCTCGCGCTCAAACAAGGTGTAGATAAACTCGCAATTAAACTAATCTGATTTATAAACTAATGTTATGCGATGGTGTAGAGTAGAGCAGTTAAGTTCGCTTGCAGCGGGCTAGTTGATACCAGGAGTGCCTGGTCGACCCTATGTCCATGCGGATCAAATGAATTTCTGCAGTAAAATAAATTTATAGAAAATTTATAAAATATGTCAAAAATGCTTTACTTTTTGTAATACGATATGTAATATATCTATTGTAATACAAAAAACGGAGGTCGAACCACGATATGGCTAATATAACTCTTAATGTTGATGAACAAACAAAAGAAGAGATCCTAAAACTATTGAGTAAGAAGAAAATAATGACAATCATGAATATCAGAGTAGATGAGGATACTAAAAAAGCACTAGAAACAATAGCAAAAGAGAAAGATAAGAAACCGACAACACTAGCTAGACAAATTCTAGAGACTTATGTCAAAAATTACAACATATAAAGACTCGTGTAGGGCAGTGGATAACTAACTCAATGCTTTAAGACTTATACATCTATCTTTGCGCAAAACACTTCTTTTGCGAAATAATAAGCCAATAAAGGCTTATTTTCGCCAATAAATCCTATTTTTATAATATATATTTAATAATCTGCTTATTTTGCTTTGGTCTATTTTATATCATTACATTGATATATTTTTAATGATTATCCTATCATCTTTTCATTTTCTTACTTAATGAATGATTTTAACACGAATAGATGATGTATTGTTAAATAATGCCATTTTAGATTTTCTAATAATCTTTAAGTAAAAATCTGCAATTAATTTTGAAATTCAAATGAGTAAAGTATCGTCTAAAAATTTTCCAATGCGTCTCAACGCATTCTACAGATGAGTAATTCTCCATCTTTTTTCACTCTGATCGCTCTCAGCGCATTCTAGGAGAATTTTAATATATATCAAATAATAAAAGACTTATTTCATTGCGAGACTATTATGTAGATTCTCAGGTAGCAATAAATTGCTCCTCAATA
>JAZOUZ010000062.1:0-11194 GCA_045658505.1 Candidatus Onthoplasma sp.
AATAGTATTTTCTAAATATTTAATATTTTTTATTCTAATAAATAATTTTATATTAAATAGTAATTTTTATTTTAATTTTAAAAAAATAAAAATATTATTAAAAATATTTAATTTTAATTCATTTTATGCATTTAAAAATTAAAATTTTAATTTTTTTACATAATTACATATTTAATTATTCATACTACTAACAAGGAGTACGTTATGCAAAAATCAAAATTTATTAAAATCTCAATAGCGATAATCATATCAGCTATCTTTGTATCCCTTATCATTATCAATAATAACTACATGATATCATATGCTGGATTTGATCATGATTTACCTGTAGGGTCAACAGTTCTAATAGAGCGATCTAGTGGAAAAGTTTTAGATGAACACAATTCACACGATCGCTTGCCTATTGCGAGTGTAACAAAATTAATGACAATCTTAATCACATTAGAAGAAATTGAATCTGGCAATATTTCTCTAAACGATCAAATAACTGTTTCGTCTAACGCTAGCGGAATGGGCGGTAGTCAAATATTCTTAGATGCCAACTCAAAATACGAATTAAGCGAATTGCTAAAATCGGTTATCATTGCAAGTGCTAATGATTCTAGTGTAGCCATAGCCGAATATATCAGCGGAAGTGAAAATAATTTTGTAAAAACAATGAATGAAAAAGCCCATGCATTGGGAATGCATGATACAAATTATGCCAACTGCACAGGACTACCATCAATAGAAGGATATTCTTCAGCTTATGATCAATCAATTTTATTAAACAAAGTATTAGATCATGATCTATACCATCAATATTCTTCTATATGGATGGAAGACTTCGTTCACCCTAGTGGTCGAACTACTCAGATGACTAATACCAATAAACTGTCGAGATACTACGATGGTTGTCTCGGTGGAAAAACAGGATCAACCAATCAAGCTAAATATTGTCTAGCAGTAGGCGCAAAACGCGGTGATATGGAATTAATATCTGTAATATTAGGTGCAGATAATAGTAAAGATAGATTTAAACTCGCCAGCGATTTATTGAATTATGGATTTGATAACTTTTCAAGTTTTACAATATTCTCAAATAATGATCTGATAAACAAAACAATTCCTATCAAAGGTCAAAATAGATCTACTACTCTATATGCAGAAAAAGACTTCACAATAGTGACCGACAAAAACACAACTCCAAACTTCAGTCTAAATTATAATCTCCCAACCAGCCTTAAAAAAGTTTCTCAAGGCGATATAGTTGGTAATGTTGAAATACTAGTAGACGGCGTCGTAGTTGAAACAATCAATATATTGTCAAATGAAACTCACGAACAGTCAACGATATGGGATTACTTCCAAGAAATAGTAAAAATTAAAAAATAGGCACACTTTGCCTATTTTTTACATTATTTTGATTATTTCGTATTAATTACAGCCTTTATTCTTCTCACACCAGCAGACACCGCTTCTTGTTTTGCAATCTTGAAGTTTACTAGCTCTCTAGTATTCTTCGCATGAGGACCACCGCAAATCTGGAAGTCAACATCTCCAATTTTATAAATCGCAACCATTTCATCTTCGTCTGCCTTGTGGATACCATATGCACCCTGACATTTTGCATCTTTGAACGGCATCTCCACTCTTTCAATATCAATTGATCTTGTAATTGCATCGTTTACGAAATTTTCAATCTCTAGCACTTCTTCGTCGGTTAATTTTCTATCAAAGTTGAAGTCAAAACGAAGTCTTTCGCTGGTGATATTGCTACCCTTTTGCTCAATATGATTACCTAACATTTTTCTAATACCTGCTAATAACAAATGACAGGCAGTATGGAGTCTAGTAGTCCATTCGCTATCGTCTGCAAGTCCACCCTTGAATGATCCAGCACTAGTAGTACGCGCCAATTCTTGATGCTGACGGAATGCCTCATCAAAACCAGCCTTGTCTACAGAGTAGCCACGTTCTTGTGCCATTTCAATTGTCATCTCAATAGGGAAACCAAAAGTATCAAATAGTCTAAATGCAGATTTGCCATTTATTTCTCGCTCTTCTACATATCCAGGATTAGATTGTTTCATAAATTGATTCTTCCTCACAATGCCTGAAACCACTTTTTCAAATTCTTTAGTTCCTGCTTCGATAGTTCTTAAAAACTTTTCTTCTTCTTTATTTATTTCTGTAATAATCTTATCTTTATTCTCTATCAATTCAGGATAATCATCACCAAAATATTCTATATAACTATTAGCAATCTCTCCTAAATGTCCAGCAGATATACCTAATGCGCGCATATGTCTAATAGTTCTTCTAATTAATCTACGCAAAATATATCCTTGTCCGACATTGCTAGGTACTACACCTTTCTCATCTCCTAGAATAAATGTACTAGCACGCAAATGATCACATATTATTCTAAACGAACGTGTATATTCATCGCCTTCATCAACATACTTTTTATTAGACAAATTTTCTAAGATTTTCATAGCTTGAGCGAAACTCTCACTAGCTACATATACTGATTTCTCGCCATTTAGTACTACCAAACATCTCTCTACTCCAAAACCTGTATCTACATTTTTCTGAGTAGCTGGTATATATTCATTGTCTCCAATTCTGTTGTATTGCATATATACATCATTACCAAACTCCATGAATTTTCCACAATTACAAGCCGGAGAACATTTTGGAGAACATTTTGGCTTACCTGTATCTAAGAACATTTCACTATCCGGACCACAAGGTCCACGATTGATCTCCCACCAATTTTCACTCTTAGGTAAGAAATAAATATTTTCTTTAGACACTCCGCAACTTTCCCAGATAGATGCTGTCTCGAGATCTTTTTCTACAATATCGTTACCTTCAAAACAAGTAACTGCGAATCCATCTTTACTTAGTCCTAAGCCCGCTTCAGAAGTCAAAAATTCATAACTCCATCTTACTTTTTCTTGTTTGAAATAATCGCCTATGCTCCAATTACCCATCATTTCAAAAAATGTCAAATGACAATTATCACCTACTTCGTCAATATCTCCGGTACGAATACATTTCTGCACATCACACAATCTCTTCCCCTTAGGGTGTGGCTGTCCAAGTAGATATGGTACCAATGGGTGCATTCCTGCAGTAGTAAATAATACACTAGGATCATTTTCAGGAATCACACTTGCACTAGGAATTCGCACATGACCTTTGCTTTCAAAAAAATTAAACCATTTATTTAACAATTCTCTTCTTGTAAATTTCTTCATATTTTATCCTTTTATTTTACGCATTGATTATAACACTAAAATCCGCGTTTAGTCAACACTTATTTATTAAAATCATTTTTTTCAAAATAAATATTGACAAACATATTAATTTTTATTAAAATAAAAATATGAAAAAAGTTTGGAAATATCTAACGATTACTATATTGTTATTAATAGGACTATGTTGTGTTGGTCTATTATACATATTTTTTGTACCTGGATCTAGTCTTTTCTCAATATGCTATATCAGTTATAATGACACTTTCGTATCCGATACTTTTAATTCTGCCAACATATCTAAAGTCTCACTAAATTCCAATAGATATGACGTTAAGATATATTCATCAAATAGCTCTGACATATACGCCAAGCTCTCCACCAATTCATTTGGATTCACTACTACTAAATACCGAAACGCTGGAGTCATGGCAGAGCTCAGTGGTAGCGATCTTATTATTAAAGCAATCGAACCTATAGGCGCTGTAATATCCACTAATTCATATATCGAACTATACCTTCCATCAGACAAGGCTGTAGATCTCAAAATAAACAATAAACGTGCGATTGCATCAGTAGATGCTGATAATATTGTGATTAACAATCTATACTATACCACTAAGAATGGTGAATTATCTATCAATAATGCCGAAATCAAAGGGGATATGAATCTCTCTCTTGGTAATTCATATTTCACAATAGACCAATCTGCAAAACTAAACAATAACAACGTATATTTAAGCATGACTACAGGAAAGTTTGATTCATCTGAAGTCTCATTAGGATCTATCAAAATCAATAAAAATAACCGCGGAGTAATCGTTGTAGGATCATGTCTTAATCTAACCGAAGAAATAAAGACTGCAGGTGGAAGAATAGAAGTAGATACAGTATACAATTCTCTCAAAATTAATACAAGCGACACTAACATCTATGCTAAGACTGTAAACTCTGCAGTAATTACTCTCACCAAATCTGGTAAAGCGTCTATTGATTATCTTGGTAATTATTCTACTATAGATACTCATACCGGAAATATTGTATTAGATTTTTGTGAAGCCAATGTGTTAGTTAGTTCTGATTATGGTAATATTAATATAAAAAACGCTACAAAATTAGTAATAGCAAAATCATTTAAACGCGGAGATATTGCAATCACTTATCACCCTCTTTCTGGACAATATACAGAAGCAAACAAAGTAAGATGCATTGATGTTGAGATTAATAAAGGATCTTTATCTGCAAATGATATAGAACACGCTAATGTAAAGATCTCAGGAAATGCAGGAATAAACCTAGGTATGAGAAACATATTAGGCATCAGCACTATTAATGTAGGATCTGGATCTGCTAATGTAGTAATCAACGCAGACGCTGTTTATAACTTGACATCTACAGCTAATACTGGAACTACTAGAGTTAATCTATCCCAAATAGCAGACTACGGCGGATATACTAAGAATATTACTTCGAGTGATCCACTAGAAGTAAATGGTAATACTAATTCAGCCAATGCCATTAATCTATCTTCTACCAGCGGTAGTATATTTGTATTAGATAGTAAGTTGGCAGTATAATCAAAAAAAGGACTTTATGGATCAATAATAAAGTTCTTTTTTTCATTTTATTAAAATTTAAAAATTTTTTATTTTATAAACTTTGACCACCAAAATACAGTAATATCCCATTATACACAGCATCAACAAATTGATTTTTGTATTCTTTTGTATTTAACAATCCTTCTTCTTCTGGATTAGACAAGAATCCACATTCTATCAATACAGAAGTATAATAACTACAGTTCACCATGAAATAATCTCCTACTTTACTTTTCTCATAACGCGCACCACAATATGTATATAATGATTTTTGTATTAAATCGCCTACTTTTTTACTTGACTCATCGTCTACTCTATAATAAGTAGTCGAACCCCAAGCCGACGAATCTCTAAAACTATTCATATGAATACTTACTACTAGATTTGGATTTGCTTTTTTTATTATTTGCATACGAGCATTCATATCACTTACTTTCTTGTTTTTTGCGAATATATCATATAATCCATCATCTGTCTCTCGTGTCATCACTACACTGTATCCACTTGATACTAGTTTTTCTTTTAGTAGTTTTGCATATTCTAAGTTTATTTCTTTTTCTATCGTTCCATTTATGCCTATGCTTCCACCATCTCGTCCACCATGCCCAGCATCGATTACAATTGTTATACCATTCAATTTAGAGACTCTATATGTTACTAATCCTGAGTAAGCAGTAGATAAGATAATAGCTAAAATGAATACTATAGCCAAGGTTAATATTTCACCTTTAAAAAACGATAAACCTTTCATAACTTATATATATTTTTACACTATCAACAATATGTATTTTTCTTTCGTAATACTTAGTTGTCCACAGGTTATCCACAGAATTATCCACAAAATGTGGATAACTTTTACAATAGCGCACACCTTTTAATATAAAAAATAAAGATTTTTATTCAAAATTAACATTTTTATTTCATTTAGGAGTGCCAATGTGTTATAATAGATCTATGAAAAATTACGATGAATTAAATGTATTAAAGAATATATCAAAAATCTGTCTAATATCTCATGAACACCCTGATGCAGATGCTCTATCTAGCATGATTGTTTTTAGAGATTTTTTATTAGAATATATGAATGTTAAATCGGTAGATATTTTCTCTGATTGTACTTACATATCAGATTGTTATCAAGCCATTTTAGAAAACATTCCTATGAACAACCCTACACGACAGTATGACATCGCCATAATGATGGATAGCACAGCAGATGATAGATTAGGCAAATATTCCAATCTATTCACTACTGCCAAAACAAAAATTGTAATAGATCATCATAAGACTAATAAATTTCAGGGAGATATTAATATCGTAGACATTACTAGTTCCACATGTCAAATAGTGTATGAGATATGTAAATACTTTGATTACACATTATCCACATCTAATCAAGGTAAACTATATGCTGGGCTGATTACAGACACTAATAATCTGTCGGTAGGTGAAATGAACCCAAATACATTTATAATGATTAGTGAAATCTACGATAATATCGACAGTTATTCTATATATGAACATTTCTTCTCAAATAATACTATAATTAACATGCGTCTTTTAGCTAAAGCGATAGAAAACATCGAACTAAGTCATAACGGACAAATAATTATTTCTCACATAACTAAAGAAGATGCCAAATCTCTAAATGTTAAACAAGATGATTATAATGGTGTAATAAATAAGTTATCCTCAATAGTCGGTTGCCGTTTTGTTTTATTCGTATATCCTAGAGAAGAATGTTATTATGCCAGTATGCGTGCAAGACATGGATACGACGTGTCAATAATAGCTAAAAAATTCGGAGGTGGTGGACACAGGGGCGCCAGCGCATTCTTAACAAACGAAAATATAGCGCATGTGTCCAAAATGGTAACGCATGAATTTATGATGCAACTAAGTTGTTCTCACTCAGAAGATACACTTTTTAAATTCTAACCTATATTACATAATAAAAATACCGAGATTTACTCGGTATTTTTTTATCTATGTAAAACTTCATATATACGATCTAAATCATCTTGTGAATAATAGTCAATATAAATTCGTCCTTTTCTATCATTACCTATTACTGAAACCTTTGTTCCCAAAGTTCTCTGCATTTCACTAATAAAATCTTGTAATTCCTCACTAGGTAGACTTGCCACTTTCTTTTTCTTTTTATTTCCTAATATTGAATCCACTTCTTTCTCAAGATCTCTGACCGTTAATTTGTCTTTAGCAATTTTCTTCGCCAACAACAACTGAGTAGCATAATCTTCTATAGAAGCTAGTATTTTCGCATGACCGAATGATACTTTGCCTTTTTCTACTAGATCTAACACCTCTGGATATAACGACAATATTCTAATCGAATTAGCTACAGACGATCTGGATTTTCCTAATCTTTCTGCTACTTTTTCCTGAGTTAGTCCATATTCTTCCATTAATTGTTTTATCCCCTTAGCAACTTCTACCGGATTCAGATCTTCTCTTTGTAAATTCTCTATAATTGCAATTTCTGCCACTTGTCTACTAGAATATCTTTTTACTATACAATCAATTTCTTGTAATCCACACATTTTACATGCACGATATCTTCTTTCGCCTGCAATAATCATATAGCCATCTTCCATCTGATTAACTATAATAGGCTGTATCAATCCATGTAGTCTAATACTTTCTGCTAATTCATTCAGACTTTCTTTATCAAAATTTTTTCTAGGCTGATTAGGATTAGTATATATTTTATCAATATCTACTTTTTCTATGTCTCCTTGCCTTATTTCTGCCTTGCTCACACTTGTTTCTACAACCGTTGTAACTTTCTTTTCTTCTTTTTCGATTTCTTCGTCATAAACTCTTAATAAAGAATCTAAACCTCTTCCTAAACCAGGTTTCATATATTATCCTCCTTTGTTCCATGTGGAACATTACTATTTAAAGTATACCAAATACAATCACGCATGTCAATTATTTTTTATGAATAATTGTATAACTTTATATAGTCATTTCATTCAACTTTAAATATCAAATTTGTTCCATGTGGAACATTATAGATAAAATACATTTAAAAAATATATGAATGAAATTAACTTATAAATTTTATCCAAATTAACATATTTTAATAGTTATATTTATGTTTAATAGAAAATAATATCCGAAATGTTCTACGTGGAACATTAAAAAACGAGTACAACATTGTACCCGTTCTTCTATTACTGCTTTGATAAAAATTCTTCTGCTAAGGATTTATAAGCAAAAGCTCCTTTGCTTCTGCCGTCATAGAGTAGGATAGGTTTGCCGTGGCTTGGGCTTTCGGCCAATCTAATGTTTCTAGGTATAACAGTATCGTATACTTTTGATCCGAAATACTTTTTAATCTCTTCACTTACTTGACTTACGAGATTACCACGAGTAAGTTTCATCGTTAGAAGAACTCCCTCAATCTCTATTTCAGGATTTAGATGTTTTTTGATTAGTCTTACCGTATTCATCAATTGTCCAAGACCTACTAAAGCCAAATACTCACACTGAATCGGTATAATAATCGAATCAGTTGCAGTCAAAGCATTAACTGTTAACAGGCCTAAAGAAGGTGGGCAATCAATAAAAATATAATCGTATGCGTCTTTAATTGTCGCCAGCGCATTTCTTAATATCTTTTCGCGATTGTCTAGATATACTAAATCAACTTCCGAAGCAGCCAAGTCTACATTAGATGGTATAACGTCTAACTTTTTTAATACCGACGGATATATAGCTTCCTTAATATCTATTTCTCCTAACAATACTTCATATATTGACTTTTGGCCCTTTTCAATCTCTACACCCACACTTGAGCAAGCATTTCCTTGAGGATCCATATCTATTAATAGTACTTTTTTGCCCATATCGGCTATATATGAGGCTAAATTTACACAGCTAGTCGTTTTACCAACTCCGCCTTTTTGATTTGTAATTGAAATTATTTTTCCCATGAAAACTCCCATTAGTATTTTATAATATTTATATAAATTTTGCAATAAAATATATATTAAAAATACTAATTTTTTAATGATTTATCAATATTTTTGTGAATTTTCTCTGCATTTTATATATTTCCCATGCTTAAATCTTAAATCATTGACTATTTAATATATTTTGAGTAAAATGAAAGTAATGATGGACTCTATATACCATTTCTTTGCAAGTATATTTGATAACAATGTGATACTGGCAACAATACTGATATCTATGATCCCGATAATAGAAATAAAAGGATCTATTCCTTTTGCTACAAGCGAGGTTATTTGGAAAGAATCTGCAATTACCAATTGGCAAGCTTTTGGCTGGGCAGTATTGGGAAGCTCTATAATTATATTGTTTTTGGCCATAGCTTTTAAACCGATAATATCCGGAATGAAAAAAATTAAAAGTATAAGAAAGGTAGGTTGCGCTATAGAAAATTTTGTTTTATCAAAATCGGAGCGCATAGAAGAAAATGCCAGCGCTAGTAAATTTTATTATTGGAAAAAAATCTTGTTTGTGTTTATCTTTGTGGCTATACCATTACCTCTAACGGGAGTATGGACTGGCACATGTATTGCAGTATGCCTTAATATAGACTATTGGAAATCTTGCCTATCGGTCATATTGGGAAATATTGTAGCCGGTCTAATAATAACACTCATCTTGGAGTTTGTGCCTTGGCTAAATGATTGGCTATTCTTCATTTTTTTAGGATTAATAATAATATTTATATTGATAAAAATAATTTATCACTTCCTTAATAAAAGAAAAAACACCTAAAATTAGGTGTTTTTGGCGCGTCCTAAGGGATTCGAACCCCTGACCTTTGGTTCCGTAGACCAACGCTCTATCCAGCTGAGCTAAGGACGCATTTATTTGATGCTTTTATATTATAGCATAAAATTCATAAACTTGCAAGTATTTATTTCAAATTTATCTGAAATTTATATCAACCCTAATCAAATTAATATAATTATACTAACTATTTATAAATTACGTCTTTACAAATTTTGTTTTTTATGTTAAAATCCGTCCATCAGGAGAACATATGGGATTTATTATAGATTTAATTATAAATAATGGAACGCTTCCAGTCCGTACGCCAATGTCAAACGTTATTTATTGGTTTATGCAGGCGGTGTCTTTGTTATTTTTAATAATGTACATACATCAATTTGTATATCTTATTATAGGTAGTATCAAGAATTCCAAGGTGAAAGATAAGATATTTAGATTTCACACAATAGGAATAGTAATTTCTGCAAGAAACGAAAGTAGGGTAATAGGGAGACTTATAGACAGTATTCACGCTAGCGATTATCCTCAAAGCATGCTAAAAATCTTCGTAATAGCCGACAACTGCACAGATAATACAGCAGAGATCTGTAGAAACAAAGGTTGTATAGTATTCGAACGAAATAATCTAGATCAAATAGGCAAGGGATATGCTCTTAATTATTTATTCACAAAACTACACAGCGAAGAATACTCAGATATTGTACCAGAAGCATATATTGTATTAGATGCGGATAATGAGATAAAAACAAACTTCATAACAGAGATGAATAAAGTGTACGACAGCGGTTATGAAATGGTAACTTCTTATAGAAATTCAAAAAATTTCGGCACCAACTGGATCACATCTGGATACGGATATTGGTTCTTACACGAAGCAAAACACCTAAATAATGCACGTATGATATTACATACATCTTCTACGATTCTTGGTACGGGCTTTCTAATAAGTAGTTCACTCGTAAAGAAGTTTAATAATTGGGAATTCTTCATGCTAACCGAAGATGTTCAAAGCAGTATGGAATACGTACTAAAAGGCGGGAAAATCGGTTATTGCCACACAGCAGAATTTTACGACGAACAACCAGAAACCATGCGTCAATCATGGAAGCAACGTGAACGCTGGACTAAAGGATATTTCCAAACTTTAGGAAAATACGGCATACCTTTAATCAAAAATTCTTTTAGAAACTTTTCGTGCTGGGACGTATTTACTAATATTGCACCAATGCTAATTATTGCTATAGCACTCACCATCGCCGTATTAGGTTTCGCATTAGTGTCTTTAATCATATGGGATATTTCGGCACTGATTTGTCTACTAACGCAAGTGGGTACATTATTGGCAGGACTGTATCTTATAATGTTCGCAATACCGTTACTTCTAAATATTACCGAACGAAAGAAAATAGAAATGACTTGGTGGAAAAAAGCATTGTTTACTTTTACTTTCCCATTCTTCATGGCAACATACTATCCTATAGCATTTAGTGCTATGTTTAAGTATAAGAAAGTAAAATGGGATCCGATCCAACATGGTATCAGCAAGAAAGAAATGAAAGCAAAGAA